>JANPNU010000633.1:0-6858 GCA_031427615.1 Burkholderiales bacterium | reverse complement strand
ACACCGGGCTCACTAACAATAGGAGGGTGAAGAAGCTGGCGCTTCTGGCGATACGGGCAAGGTAGTGTGATGTCATGGCAAGAAAAATAGCTGGGCAAATGGAATGTGGAGTGTTGCCTGTCGAGAAGCTTTTAACGCGCGGTGTGATATTCGTGCTGACGGATTATTTTTTTCCAGTGCTGCCAAAGCCGCCTGCACCGCGTTTGGATTCATCGAAGGCGTCAACGACGTTGAATTCGACTTGGGCGACGGGGACAATGATGAGTTGTGCGATGCGCTCCATTGGCTGGATGGTGAAATCACTGTGGCCACGATTCCATACCGACACAAAAATCTGGCCCTGATAATCCGAATCGATCAACCCGACCAGGTTGCCGAGCACGATACCGTGTTTATGTCCCAGTCCGGAACGCGGCAGGATCAACGCGGCATAACCATTGTTGGCAATATGAATTGCCATGCCGGTGGCAACCAGATTGGTTTCGCCGGGTTTTAAGGTCATCGAGGCTTCGATGCAGGCGCGCAGGTCAAGACCAGCGGAGCCGGGCGTAGCGTATTGCGGAAGTTGATCGGCCAATCGGGAATCGAGAATACGGACGTCAAGCTGGGTGAGGGGTTGCGGCTGGGATTGATTTGACATGTTTGACTGGTTTATTCGATTTATTGGTTTGGCAATGGGTTTTTAGCGGGTGGCGGATACGCTTGAATGGTAGAAAGGGCGTTAAACGGTCAGCGTTTCGCGGCAACAATCGGACGCGTCGGATGAGTCGCAAGATAGAGGCGGGTGGCGTGGGCGACAATTTTTTCGGCAATGTCGGCTTTGCCGGCACGCGGGACCGGGTGGGCACCCACGCTATCAATAATGGTGACGGCATTGTCGTCGGCGCCGATGGCTGAATCAGCATGATTGGCGACAATCATCGGAATTTGCTTGTTTTGGCGCTTTTTAGCGGCATTTTCGACAATGTTTTCGCTCTCGGCGGCAAAGCCGACACAGAATGGCGGTGATGGTCTGGCTGCAATTTTCGCCAAAATATCGACCGTTGGTGTGAGCTCAAGTGTGATGTTTTGGCCAGATTTCTTCATTTTTTGCGATTTTCGCGCAAAAGGAGTGTAATCAGCCACGGCTGCGACTGAAAAAAAGAGGTTAACCCCTTCTATATTGGCCTCAACTGCATCCAACATCTGCGAACTTGATTTAACTTGTATGGTTGTTACGCCAAACGGTGGGGCAAGTGCGGTTGGCCCGGATATCAAAGTAACGATTGCACCCGCATCGCGTAGTGCCGCAGCAATGGCGTAACCCATTTTGCCGGAGCTGGCATTGGTAATACCCCGCACCGGGTCGATGGCTTCAAAAGTTGGTCCGGCAGTAACCACGGCCTTTTTCAACGATAAAGGCTTGGAAAGGATTGCCTGTGCTTGTGTTTCATTTATTGATTGGCGAGGCGCTTGTTTTGCCAGCTGCGTCAGTTGTGGCATGGCCTGCGCAAAAATTTCTTCCGGCTCTAACATGCGCCCCATGCCGGTTTCGCCGCAGGCCTGATCACCGGGTGCCGGGCCGAGCAGGGTGACGCCGTCGGCAAGTAGCGTTTGAACATTGCGTTGGGTTGCGGGGTGATCCCACATTTCACGATTCATCGCCGGTGCCAGAAATAACGGGCAGTTGGGGCTGCGGGCCAGGCACAGGGTGGATAACAAATCATCGGCCAATCCGCTGGTGAGTTTGGCCATGAAGTTGCCCGTGGCCGGAGCCACCAACACCAAATCAGCGCCGCGTGTGAGTTCGATATGCGCCATGTTGTTGGGGATATCGGCGTCCCACAGGTCGGTAAAAACTTTTTTGCCGGACAATGCCTGCATGGTCACGGTGGTGACAAATTGTTGGGCAGATGCGGTCATGACCACGGTCACATTCACGCCGGCTTTTACAAATAACCGCGTGAGTTCGGCCGATTTGTAGGCGGCAATGCCGCCAGATATGCCGAGAATGAGGCGCGGCGCTGGCGCGGCGTGAGTGCGGTCGTCTTGTTTTGGCGTTGAAACGTTCATGGTGATTGCATTCTACTTGAGCCTCTTTTTATGAGGCGATTCATTTACAACCCAGCCGAGTTTAAACATGTCGATAACCAGTTGGCCGTTAAACGAACGACCGCGCGAACGGCTGCTTGCACAAGGTGCGGCGGCATTGTCCGATGCGGAGTTAGTGGCAATATTTCTGCGGGTGGGGGTGACCGGCAAAAGCGCGGTCGATCTGGCGCGAGATTTATTGGCGAAATTTGATTCCTTAAATGGCCTGTTTTCGGCCTCGCCCGAAGCACTAATGGCGGTGCACGGCATGGGTGCAGCGAAATATGTGCAGTTACAAGCCGTGCTGGAAATGTCCAAACGGGCGCTGCACGAAGAGATCAAACTCACCGACGCCTTGTCGAATCCGCGCGCCGTCCGGGATTATTTGAAGACGGCGTTGGCGCGGCTGCCCCATGAGGTATTTGTTGCGGTATTTTTGACGGCGCAAAACCGGGTGATTGCGGTCGATGAGCTTTTTCGTGGAACGTTGACCCAGACTTCGGTATATCCTCGCGAAGTCGTCAAGCGAGCGCTTGCTCACAATGCCGCTTCGGTGATTCTGGCCCACAATCATCCATCCGGCGAAGCCAGCCCCAGCCACGCCGATCGTGCTCTGACCAAAACTTTGGCCGAGGCGTTGGCACTGGTGGACGTCAAGGTGCTCGACCATTTTATTGTCGCCCCCGGTGCGTCCCTGTCTTTCGCTGAGCAGGGGTTAATTGACGGGTTGCGCTAAGTGATTGGTTTGGTTATAATTTTAGGCTTCGTGCGCGCTTTGTTTTGGGCGGATGAAGGTAATCAAAATCAATGGAATCGGTAATCTCGATCCGCGTTTTTAACCGTAACAGAAGCTTGAAAGAGGTGTCCTATGGCGCGCGTATGCCAAGTGACGGGGAAAACCCCGATGGTGGGCAACAATGTTTCCCACGCGAACAACAGAACCAAACGTCGTTTTCTGCCGAATTTGCAGCATCGTCGTTTTTGGGTTGAATCTGAAAACCGTTGGGTGCGTATTCGCCTGACCAACGCTGGTCTTCGTACGATCGACAAGAACGGCATTGATGCTGTTTTGGCTGATATGCGCGCCAGCGGCATTGAAATTTAAGGAGAGCGACCATGGCCAAAGGTGGACGCGAAAAAATCAAACTGGAATCGACCGCAGGAACGGGTCACTTCTATACGACCAGCAAGAACAAACGGACAACGCCTGAAAAATTGGAATTCATGAAATATGATCCAAAGGCGCGTAAACATGTGAACTACAAAGAAACGAAGTTGAAATAATCCGTTTATTTGTCAAATGCATAGCAACATGCAACGTTCCAATAAAAAAACCCGACGAATGGCGGGTATTTTATTGTGTACAACGTATTCACACTTTACGCGTAAGCGCGAATCCGGCGCGAGAACAGCTGCAGTGCATCAATCCCGGACGCTTCGGCGCGTTTGCACCAATCTTCCAAGCGTGCAACCAGTTCTTCCTTGGAAAGTGTAGAACGATCCCACAAGCCCATTAGTTCGCGTTTAAAGGCATAAATGGTTTCAAGCTTGGTGCTTTGTTTCAACGCCTGGGCAAGCGAAGCACGATGCTCTTCGCTCAGCATGGTGCTGTCGGACTGCATCCAGCTGCGGAAATTCTTCCATGCACCGGCCGTGCGCATGCCGTTGAACGCCACACCTTCAGCGTGTAAACGCGCGATTTCTGACTTGCAGGTGGCTTTTAAGCTCCGTGCGTATTTGGTGGTGATTTCAAACCGGTGGGCAATCACGGCCTGCAGAGTGTCAACGTCACAAGCCATTTTGTTCCAGTTGAATTTTGCTTGTGGTGCGACTTTCTTGACGGTCGCCAATCCGAATGTTTCCAGCACACGAATATAGAGCCAGCCGAGGTCAAACTCGTACCAACGCATCGAAAAGCGGGCAGAGGTTGGGAAGGCGTGGTGATTATTGTGTAATTCCTCGCCACCAATCCAGAATGCGATCGGTGTGATGTTACGGCTGGTGTCATTGACCGTGTAGTGACGATAGCCCCAGTAATGCCCGATGCCATTGATGATGCCGGCCGCATGGAAAGGGATCCAGGCCATTTGTGCCGCCCAGATGGTGGCGCCCAATGGTCCGAACAACATCAGGTTGATCACCAGCATCAAGCCCACACCCTGCCACGAATATTTCGAATAGACGTTTCGTTCGATCCAGTCGTCCGGCACACCGTGACTGTATTTGTCCAATGTTTCCTGATTTCTTGATTCGGTGCGATAAAGCTCGGCACCTTCTTTCAGGACCTTGCCGATGCCATAAAACATCGGTGAATGTGGGTCTTCGGCGGTTTCACACTTGGCGTGGTGCTTGCGGTGAATGGCCACCCACTCCTTGGTGACCATACCAGTGGTCAGCCAAAGCCAAAAACGGAAAAAATGCGAAGGAATCGCGTGCAGCTCAAGGCCGCGGTGGGCCTGCGCACGATGCAAGAAAATAGTGACGGCGGCAATCGTGATGTGCGTGACAATCACGCCAAAAACGATATAACCCCACCAAGGCAAATCAATCATGCCGTTCAAAATTGAGAGATCCAATATATGCTCCTAGTTAGATCCCCCATTTTACTTCTTTATGGATTTTCCTGCTTGCGATCCGGGTGGTAGCGAGGTTTGACCGTTAATTGGGTCTGAATTGGGTGAATTGGGTGAATTGGGTGAGGTCGACGGGACATTGGAAATGCGAATATCGCGTTGCAGGAACGGCACGGTAATGCCGTTGGCTTTGAATTCACGCCAGATCGAAATCAGAATCTCGGAACGTAATGACGCCTGGCCATGGGATGGCTCATTGATCGACGCGACCAATTCCAGTTCGATGCCATTGTCACCCAGCGCCTTGACCCAAACATCCGGTGAGGGATTTTCCAATATTCGGGATTGTGCACGCGCCGCCCCGGAAACAAGGGAGCGGGCGAGCTCAACATCACATTCGTAGCCAATCGTCACCGGAATCTTTAGCAACACCACCGGGTCGGTGTACGAGTGATTAATAACCGTATTGGTGATTAGTGTGTCGTTTGGCACGATCGACTCTGTGCCATCGAGGCTGCGGATGACGGTGTAACGCGATTTGATGGCTTCGACCACTCCGTGACGTGTATCGACCGTCACCAAATCGCCCAGGCGAATCGAGCGGTCGAGCAAAATAATGAAGCCTGAAATGTAATTGCTGGCAATTTTTTGCAGGCCCAAACCAAGGCCAACGCCCAACGCGCCGCCGAATACCGACAAGACCGTCAGGTCAATGCCCACCAACGGCAATGCAATCAATACTGCCAGCACCAGTGCAAACGCTCGGACAAATTTTGAAATGACCACGCGTGAACTTAAATCAACCGTGGTCGACTTCATCAGGCGATTTTCGATCAGGCCGGATATACCAAGTGCAACAAAAATAGTTACGACCGCCGACAAAATGGCTTCGAGGATCAACATCAATGATATGTTTTGTTTGCCGACGGCAAATGAAACGTTGCTCAGCGCGCCACGAATTTCAGTGAGTGCGCCGGTGAGATGCAGGAAATAGATCAACCACACGCCGTAAACAATGGCGCGTTCGGACGCCTGCAGCAGATTTGACGGCGGTATCATGTGCCGCAACAAATAAACTGTCAGCCGAATCACGGCGAAAGCACCGATGAGCGGGATGGCGATATTGAGGATCGGCGTGGCCTGCATTTTGACCAGCACCAAGCGGGCAACCCACACCAGCACCAGCATGACCAGTGGTGATACCAAACGATGTCCGCTGCCGGCACCAAACTTGGCCAAGCCCGGTTGGTATTTTGCCGGAAACCATTGGCGCAGGGCGTTGCGTGCCAGCCAAGAAATGCCGAATGCGATCGCCAATATACCGAGCTCAGTCAGCCCCTGTTGAGAGGTGAATAACCCAGTCAATGTTTCGATCATCGAGCCAACCTATTCTGGCGAAGGGGACATTCCCAAATAATTACTTGGTGGCGCGTTGCAATACCGCGGCAAAAAATCCATCGGTGTGGTGTAGCTTCGGGGACAAGCGCAAGAAGTCATCCGATTGTTTGATGTCAATTTTCAATCGCTTCAATACTTGAGCGATTGGAACGATTTCAAAGTCGGCATGTTTGGCCAAAAAAGCGTCAACAATATGGTCGTTTTCTTCCTGCAGTACGCTGCAGGTGGCATATACCAATCGGCCACCCGGCGCGACCAATTTTGCCGCTGCGGCCAATATTGACGCTTGTTTGACATTTAACTCGGCCAAGCCATCTTCTGTCTGGCGGAACTTTAGGTCCGGATTACGTCGCAAGGTTCCAAAACCGGTACACGGCGAATCAACAATGACCCTGTCAATCTTGCCGGCCAGGCGCTTGATCTTGGTGTCTTTTTCGCTGGCAATACGCTGCGGGGTGATGTTCGAAAGTCCAGAACGTTTCAGACGTGGGCCGAGATTGCTCAGGCGTTTTTCAGAAACATCAAACGCGTACACTCGACCGGCCGAGGCCATTTGGGCGGCAATCAGCAGTGTTTTGCCACCGGCACCGGCGCAAAAATCAACCACCATTTCGCCACGCTTGGCTTCCAAAATGAGGCCAAGAATTTGTGAGCCTTCATCCTGTACTTCGATAAAGCCCTCAATAAACGCCGGGTGTTTGGTTAATGAGGGTTTTTCATCAAGACGAATACCCAATGGGGAGTGAGGTGTAAGTTTGGCTTTAATGCCTTCTTGTTGGAGCTGCTTGAGTACCGCATCACGCTTGGCTTTGGTGGT
>JANPNU010000632.1:0-3909 GCA_031427615.1 Burkholderiales bacterium | reverse complement strand
TCACGCAACGGGCCGGCCGGCAACATCTGACTGTTGCCAAATCCACGCGCACCGTCCACCACTAAAACCTCGATATCACGCGCCAGGGCGTAATGCTGCAATCCATCATCACTCATCACAATTTCTGTATTGGCGTGATTGGCAATGAGCGACTTGACCGCGTCGGCACGGCGTGACCCGGCATAAACCGGCGCACCACTTCGTTTTGCCAACAATTGCGCCTCGTCTCCGGCCGGCGCGCCTGTGGCACCATCGACCAAAGTGCGCACTTCAACCACACCATTCGATCCTTGCCCTGCCAACACATAGCCTCGCGTGACAATGCCAGGCGCACGTCCGATGTTTCGAAAATAATTGGCAAGCGCCAACACCACGGGTGTTTTACCAGTCCCGCCAATGCTCAGATTGCCCACCACCACAACCGGCACAACAGGAAAAAACGATGGCAGAATCTTGGCCTGATATAAATAGCGGCGTGTCGCCACCACCAGCCAAAAGAACCATGAAATTGGGCGCAGCAGAAATTGCCATGCCGAGGCATGTTGCCATTCACGCAAAAAAAATGCCTCGATATGCCGCCGCATTTTAACCACGCATCACACCGTCAAAATTGGCAAAAATTACTTGCCGGGTTTGGTTTGGGTGATGAACGAAATTTTGGTGAATCCAACCACCCGCGCGGCTTCCATGACATTCACCACCGCCTGGTGGGTGGCGGCTGCATCGGCACCAATGGCAATAACCGGATCTCGCATTTGTGCCGCCGATGCGGCCTGCTGCAACGCGTTGGCAAACGATGACACACCATTAAAATTTACCGGCACATTATTGATTGCGTATTTGCCGCTGGCATCAACAGCGATATTCAAAACCTGCGGCCGGTCCGGCGCTTTTTCTGCAGACGCTTCCGGCAAGTTGATTTGCAATTCCGCATATTTTGAATAGGTCGTGGTAACCATGACAAAAATGAGAATGACCAACAACAAATCAATCAATGGAATGAAGTTGATTTCCGGCTCTTCGCGGCTGCGACCACGGCGGAAATTCATGTACGCTCTCCGTGCAGGATTTCCACCAACTTGATGCCCTGCTGCTCCATGTCAATGACCATAACGTCAACTTTTCCACGAAAATGCCGGTAAAAGATCAGGGCGGGAACGGCGACCGCAATACCCGCCGCAGTGTTGTTCAACGCAATTGAAATACCCAGCGCGAGTTGGGCGGGATTACCACCTTGCGAACCGGAGGCACCAAAAATTTCAATCATGCCGATGACCGTGCCAAAAAGCCCCAGCAACGGTGCAACCGTGGCAATTGTCCCGAGCCCGGTCAGGAAACGCTCCATCTCCACCATGACCGAGCGACCGGCCTCCTCCATGGACTCCTTCATGACTTCGCGCGATGACTTGACGTTTGCCAAACCGGCGGCAAACACCCGGCCTAGAAATGAATTTGCATTCAACTTCGCCAGCAAATCGGGCGACGCGCCCTGCAAACGGAACGCATCAACCGTGTCTGTGAACAAATTGGACGGAAGGACGCTGCTACGACGCAAGGTCCAGAAGCGCTCACCGATGATGGCGAAACAAATGACTGAACACAAAATGATGAGCCAAATAGTCCAGCCGGCTGCTTGAATGATCGATAACAATGTGGTCCCCAAATGTACAAATGTGTCGGATGCAGTTTTGATTAGTTTAACGTATCCGCTTTGTGGTCGACGCGATGAAACGACCGGACCTGTCACCACTTGGCAACAAACAATTGCGGCGAGTGGTATTGTTCGAAAAACAAGGCTGGCCGGTGAATTTCAAAAACACTGTTTATTGACGCGCCTTTTCAACCATTTATGAGTTGGGAAGGCGGTATTTGTTGGCGTTTTGTTACGCCGACCAAATTCATCCACAACTACTGTGGATAACTCTGTGCATAGCCATTGTTGAGCGCATCTAAGTCACGAAGCCATAACGGTTTTTTCCGTTCTGCTTAATTTTTAGACTGTCAAAAAGGCCCATGTTTTCAACGAGTTGCAATTTAACATCTGCCGACTGCGCCGCGTGGTATGGGTTTACTTGTGGTGGTACCATGCGGTGGATGAATCCCGATGATTACCCACTATTTTCCAATCCTGAAAGTGCTGAAAGCACTCAAAAACGCCCTGTGTTTGCCTCTAGAAACGACCCGGCCGTCGCAATCAGCGTTTCGGAACTAAATCGCCGCGTAAAAGGCCTGCTCGAAGCCAATTTTGAACTACGTTGGGTGCGCGGAGAATTATCAAATGTCATACGCGCCGCAAGTGGTCATTGGTATTTTTCGCTAAAGGATGAATCCGCCCAAGTTCGATGTGTGATGTTCAAACAGCGTGCACAGGGGGTGTCGTTTACGCCCGTCAACGGCCTCGAAGTCGAGGTGCGTGCCCTACCCTCCCTCTATGAAGCGCGCGGCGAATTTCAATTGGGCGTCGAAACCATGCGCCTCGCCGGACTCGGGGCGATGTATGAGGCGTTTGAACAACTAAAAAAGAAGTTGGCTGCGGAGGGGCTGTTTGATGAACATCGAAAGCGTCCTTTGCCGATTTTTGCCCACACGCTGGGAATCGTCACCTCATCAAAAGGTGCTGCACTGCACGATGTATTAACAACCCTGCAACGCCGTGCGCCGATGATCAACATCATCATCTACCCAACCGCGGTGCAAGGGCTTGACGCGCCTCGAGAGATTGCTGCCGCCATCACCACGGTCGCCAAACGAAATGAAATTGATGCCCTGCTGATATGTCGCGGCGGCGGGTCGATCGAAGACTTGTGGGCGTTTAATCACGAAGCGGTCGCCCGCGCCATTATTCACCTGCAAAACCAAACAAATATTATCGTGGTATCCGCAGTCGGCCATGAAACTGATTTCACGATTTGTGATTTTGTCGCCGACCGGCGTGCACCCACACCCACCGCCGGGGCGGAATTATTGTCACCGGATACGCCGCAGCTACGGATATCAATCCAACGCCAACAACAAACACTCCGTCAGCATGCACTTCAAATCGTACGCCGCCACCAACAGGCAGCTGATTTTGCGGCACGCGGCTTGGTATCCCCTCAAGAAAGACTGCAACGCGAACATGAAAATCTCAAACTAATTCAATTACGTTTAACCGGCGCAATACGCGCGCAACTTCAACAGCGGCGGCTTGGTACGCTTGAAATTTCCCACCAGTTGCGCCAACTGACGCCGGATGTACGCCAATACAGCCACGTCCATATCGCAATTGGTCAGGCGCTACGACGAGCCATGGTTGGCACACTTGATCAACACCACCAATTGATCAAGCGACACTGCCACGCACTCGAACTACTCAGCCCGTTGCGGGTGCTCACCCGCGGCTACGCCATCGTCAATATCGACGGCAAAGGCGTCGTAAATAGCATCAATAACGTCCGTGGCGACGATCAGATCACCGTTCGTTTTCACGATGGTGAACTTGCCGCGCGGGTTGAAAAAACCACGCAAGCCGCATCAACCTAGCCTGCATAGTTCATGGGTCGCCCGCGGTTCTCCAGGGCGCTCACTCTGAACGTCGTTCAATCCAATTTGGATTGCCTGTACTTCGTTATAAAAAGGGCTGCACGCTCGATAGCGGGCGCTCATTTTTGTCACAAGACGGCGCTTTTTTGCCTTCCTCCCGTGCTCATTTGCCCACTACGGCCAGCTAGGCCGTGGTCGGTCAGGTAAAAAATCACTCGCCCATTCACTGCGGGAAGCCCGGCATGGCTTTCCGGTTCAGCGGGCACGGCGCGCGCGCCGCGAAACCCCCGCTTCACCTCATCAAACGTGCCCACATGAAATATGCAGGCTAGAAGTTCCCATTTATAAAACTCAAGCACTGGAGCTGAGTTATCGGCATTTTCGCCG
>JANPNU010000631.1:0-1878 GCA_031427615.1 Burkholderiales bacterium | reverse complement strand
GGGTCGGATTATTACCGTTGAGTTGCAACCCCTTGCGATGCGCAATAAAAATTGGGAAACGTGTGCCGTCTTTGCTGGTCACAAATTCGCGTCTGGTTTCATATTGCGACGAATCAAACGCCGTTTTCGGGCGGGCAAATGAAGTGGATTTGCCGGTGCGAATGTCATAACGGAAAATTTCCGTTGGATGGATCAGGCTGGTATAGCTGTAAAACGTTTCCTTGTGGGCGAAGCGGCCGCCAAATCCACTTGACGAACCCACGCCCGGAAAATCCACGTTGCGGACAAACTTGCCGTCGAGCATATGCATTTTTACAAGGGTGGCGGCGTCCTGCAGATAATTGACAAAAATTCGCCTACCCACCACCGATGCAGCAGTCATTGCATCTTTGGTCTCAGCCACCACGGTTTTCCAATTGGCACGTTCGCGTTTGGTCAAATCAATGGCGATAATGCGGCCCTTGGGTGCGTCCTTATCCGTTTTCACCCATAACGTATTGCCATTGGAGCCAATCGGCGTGTATTCGGCATCAAAATCGAGTGTGATGGTCAGCAACGGCGTCGTACCTGCGGCGGCCGCAACCAAGGCGCCATTTTTAAGTGGCATCACCAACAATCCGTTTTTCCGGCCGGAGCCTTTCCAAACATTGACGATGACAAATTTGGCATCATCCGTGACGGTCGTACCAAATCCCCAGGTTTTTTCCGTCTGGTTTTGATAAACCAACAGGTCTTTTGATTGATCGGTGCCGAGCCGGTGGTAATAAAGTTTCTGAAAATAATTGCTGCCGGTCAGTGCCTCACCGGCTTTGGGCGCATCGTAACGCGAGTAAAAAAATCCTTTGGCGTCCGGCGTCCACTGCGCACTCGAAAATTTCACCCATTGCACTTTGTCGGATAAATCTTTGCCAGTTTTGAGGTCACGCACCTGCCAGCTTTGCCAATCCGAGCCGCCTGCCGATGTGCCATACGCCATATAACGCCCATCACGGCTGACGGCGGCGCCGGTCAATGCCACCGTGCCATCTTTGGACAACAAATTCGGATCAATCGCGACGGTTGGTTTGGCGGTGAGTGATGACGCCAAATAGAGTACCGCCTGCTGCTGCAAGCCGTTATTGCGCGACCAGAAATAGCGGCCCCCCTCTTTAAACGGCAAACCAAAACGTTCGTAGTTGTACAGCTCGGTGTAGATTTTTTTCACCGCAGTGCGCTGCGGCATGGATTCAAGAAAACGATCCGTCACGGCATTTTGCGCAGTGACCCACGCTTTGGTTTCCGCGCTGTTGTCGTCTTCGAGCCAGCGGTAGGGATCGGCCACGACGCTACCATGATAGGTATCCACCTGCTCACCCCTCCTGGTATCCGGGTACTTAATCGGCTGGGCTTGGCTGGCCAGGGTGGTGAAGGTGGCGACGGCGGTCACCGCAGCCACGATATGGCGGTTGTGCAAAAGTTTGGATGACATAATTTTTCCACTCGAATTAAGGTGTATCAACATCGATCAACGTAGGTGTGGCGGCGGCTTGCAGGCTGGGGGCGTCGAGCTCAACGCGTTCAATGGATTGAAAACGATCACTTATTTTTTTGCTGGTCACGGCCACATCATCGACGTCTTTGTTGGCTTGACGAATATGTTCCGCAAGTTTGCGCATACGTTCATCAAAACGGCCAAATTCTTTGCCGAGTTTGCCCAACTCGTCTTTGATGATATGCACCTGTTTACGTGTCTCAACATCTTTCAAAACCGCACGCACCGTATTGAGCACCGAGAGGAAATCCGGCGCCATCCCGGCCCGGAACGGCCGGCAAAGCGCGCGCCTCTCGGCGTAAAGGCAACCACTTGCGCCGGCGATGCTATGCAGCCGTGCCTCTTCG
>JANPNU010000630.1:0-4205 GCA_031427615.1 Burkholderiales bacterium | reverse complement strand
GGCAGCCAGTTCACCGCCAGTGAATTCACCGACGTGATACTCAACCGTGGGGTCAAGCTGAGCATGGATGGCAAGGGCGCCTGGCGGGACAATGTGTTTGTGGAGCGGCTGTGGCGCAGCGTGAAATATGAACGGGTATATCTCAGGGCCTACGACAGCGTGAGTGCGGCGCGAGCCGACATTGCCGAGTATATTGACTGGTACAACACCAAACGACCACATTCGAAACTTGACGACCAAACGCCAGATCAGACGTATTGGCAATTGTTGCCGATGATGGCGGCGGCGGCATAAAATGAATTCACCGATGCGCCCTGACGCATTACCAACCCGTCCGGACTTCCACTTAATAAATCAGGAAAGCTGTTCAGACAACCGGGGCCACTTCTGTCTAACTGCCAAAGAAAATCAATATCGCCTGTACAGTCAGCTTGCTTTGCGCCATATTGAAGCGAAATGCCGTTTTTCTCAAAACAAGCAGCAAAATTTACTTCCAACACACGGCCTCTGAAATCGCCCTCGTCCCTCGCGGACGCTAACTGTTTCAGCAAGGCTGAATATTTTGATTCGTCTAAGCTATCTATTTTTTCGAGTAATTCAGGCGCGTATCCAAGAGCGTTTGAGCCGACGCCAGCATCTTGAATAATTTTGTTGAGCTTGCATAAATCCATATGCGGATAGTTTTCAATATTTATCAAATTGACAAAAAGCCAAGCATGCAATTTATCAAGCTAAAACACAGCAAACGACATATCAATTTCGGCGATTGCAAGTACAAAATTGCTACAGCCAGTTTTCCACCTTCAACTTGCTGACTCGCTTGAATTCTTTTTCGTTATTTGTCACCAGTACTGCACCAAGACTTAATGCGTGCGCGGCAATCAACATGTCTAATGGACCAATGGTTTTGCCTTGCGCTTCTAGCGTGGCGCGGATTTCACCGTACACCATTGCGGCATCAACATCGTATGGTGCGATGTTGAGTGGCAGCAGGAATGACTCAAGTGATGCTCGATTTTTAACGGACCTATTTTTTGCCACGCCAAAGGCTAATTCAGACACAGTAACGCTCGATATGCCAACGTCCGCAATTTGGTAACGCTTGAAATTTTCTCTCACCGATTTAGGACGGTTATTGAGGAGATAAATGCAGATGTTTGTATCTAGCAAATACTTCATTTCAATATTGCCGCACGCTTTTGCTGAGCCGTTGGTTGCTCGCGTGTAATTTTGAAGCCTGGCTCAAATTGATCAAGGCTATCGAATAACGAATCCCATGAATAATGCTGCGGCATCAGCACGACGGCTTTGCCCACGCGCTTAATCATGACTTCTGTGCCTTCGAAGCGAAATTCTTTAGGTAATCGCACTGCTTGGCTGCGGCCATTCTGAAATAATTTTGCGGTGTCCATATTAATCCCATTAAATGGTAGTAATTATTAGTATATATCATATGTTGCGCGTCAAGAGTTGCGAATGTGACCAACCCCTTGCGCCACCTGCCATATAACCCAACCGCGATCCGATTGAGCACAGCCAAATTCGCTCGCATCTCCGCCATCATTTCATCGGGTGTTTGAATACTCGGCAGGTTCGGGTCAACCTGTATTCCCTTCCAATCGCGACACCACGCTTGAATCATTAGATTTCTTTTGCGGAATTTTTGCTGACGACCCCACCCAGCGCCTTTGCGATGAGCTGACCACCGAGGCAATGGCCAAAGCACGGTATGTCGCGCAAAATGGCGCGACCAATTAAATTAAGAATCGTCGGTATCCAAGGCAGATCGTCCTTCACACTCATTGGCCTGCGCATGAAGAAGAAGCCGGAAAAAGTACCGAGATCAGTGGGGATCTGCTGCGCCGAGGTCACATTCAAAAAGTTGCGTCGGGCTAGGACTGGCGTCTAAAAATGTATAGAAATAGCCCGTGCCTTCGCCGGGTGAAAAACGAAAAATGGCAACAGGTTTCAACGCGCTACCCCTCCGTCATCGCCAGCGCTTGCGCCACGCGCTCGATGGTGTTCCCGGTAATTTTGCGGCGCCAGGCGCGGGCACCAGGCAGGCCTTTGTGCAGACCCACCAAATGTCGACGAACGTTGTGGGCGTGAAAGTCCTTGTTCTGCGCGGTGTTTCGGGCAATGTAGGCTTCCATATCGGCTTCAATCTCCTCACGTTCGGCAAAGCCGAGCTCATCACCAAAAAAGGCGTGATCCCAGGTCGTTAGCCAGTAGGGGTTGTGATACGCCTCGCGGCCGATCATCACGCCGTCAATGTGTTCGAGGTGTTGATGAATCTCCACCGTGGAATTCGCGCCGCCATTCAGGACGATGGTCAGCGCTGGAAAATCTTTTTTCAGTTGATGGACGTAGGGATATTTTAGCGGCGGAATTTCCCGGTTTTCTTTTGGGCTCAATCCTTTGAGAATGGCGTTGCGGGCGTGGGCGTGGGCGATAAAAACATCACAGCCCGCTTCGGCCACCGTGCCGACAAAGTCACGCACAAAGTCGTAGGACTCAATGGCATCAATGCCGATGCGGTGTTTGACGGTGACCGGCACATCCACCACATCGACCATCGCCTTCACACAATCGGCGACCAGTGCGGGCTCGGCCATCAGGCAAGCGCCAAAACTGCCGCGCTGTACGCGCTCGGACGGGCAGCCGCAATTGAGGTTGATTTCGTCGTATCCCCAGTCCGCTCCTAACTTTGCTGCGGTGGCGAGGTCGGTTGTATCACTGCCACCCAACTGCAGAGCAATGGGGTGTTCTTCGCGATTGAAGTCGAGATGCCGCGATTGGTCGCCATGAATCAGCGCGCCGGTCGTGACCATCTCTGTGTAGAGGCGGGTTTTTTGGGTGAGCAGGCGATGAAAATATCGACAATGCCGGTCGGTCCAATCCATCATCGGTGCGACCGACAAACGCCAGGGGTTTACGTCGTGATTCATCATCCGCACATTTTACGATACGGCGCCACCCATCCTCTGATCGAACATGTCGGTGGCTGTTTGTTTTTGGAAAAAGGGTGCGGCGTCGCGCCGCTTTCGGGCAAAATATCAGCATGTCAGAACATTCTGTCCCGGAAAAATCGATCCGAGCCGCTGCCGCCGCACTGGCGCGTGGCGATTTGGTGGCCATGCCAACCGAAACCGTTTATGGCCTGGCCGCTGATGCGACCAACGATTCTGCGGTGAAAAAAATATTTGCGGCGAAGGGTCGGCCAAGTGATCATCCGTTGATCGTGCATGTTGCAAAGGACGCCGAATTATCCGATTGGATCAAGGTGTTGCCGGTGGACGCCAAAAAACTCATGGATAAATTCTGGCCGGGTCCATTGACTCTAATCCTAAAAAAGTCCTCACGAATTCCCGATGTCGTGACTGGCACGCAGGACACGGTCGGATTGCGTTGTCCCAACCATCCGATTGCACAGGCCTTGTTAACCGAGTTCGCAAAAATCGGCAGCGGGATTGTCGCCGCACCATCGGCAAACAAATACGGCCATGTTTCACCGACGTCGGCACGCCATGTGCGTAATGAGTTCGGCCGTGCGATTAACGCCCGCAAGATTGGCGGCATTACTTTGCTGGATGGTGGTGTATGTGAAGTTGGTATTGAATCAACCATTGTTGATTTTTCACGTGGTGTGCCGGTGTTGCTGCGGCCGGGTGCGATTTCAGCGGAACAAATTTTTGCCACTATTGGCGTTTTGCCCGCTGGGCGTGATGCTGCAACTGCCAACGGTGCGCCGCGTGTGTCCGGCGACAAGGTGGCACACTATGCCCCACGCACCCCGATGCGCTTGTTGGCCGCGGAGCAAGTATTTGCCGAAGTCGATGCCGTGCTGACAAATGGAGGACGGGTGGCGGTGCTGGCTTTCTCAACGCGGCCGAGGGTCAAGCCATCCGCCGTCGGCGTCGGTGTCCGCAATGCCCGTCAAATGTTGTGGATTCAGGCCCCCGCCAATGCGACCGACTATGCGCGGGATTTGTACGCCAATATGCGCACACTTGATGCCGCCGGCACCGCGGCAATCCTCGTTGAGACACCGCCGACGGGTGTGGCGTGGGATGCGGTAAACGATCGTTTGCGGCGGGCCGCAGTGGGCACAGGAAAGTTATAAGCGATAACGCGGGCGGGCCACCTTTCTAGTGTCTAGTTGCAGAAGTCTGCGTAACACCGAAAAGTGGTTTGTGCCCGCAGTG
>JANPNU010000629.1:0-5181 GCA_031427615.1 Burkholderiales bacterium | reverse complement strand
ACGGGCTGCACGCTCGATAGCGGGCGACTGGACGGCGCTTTTTCGCCTTCCTCCCGTGGGATAGCCAGCTATCCCGTGGTCGGTCAGGCAAAAAATCACTCGCCCATTCACCCACTCTCGAACGTGCCCCATGAAATATGCAGGCTAGTTGCAAAACAACGGCGCGTTGTTCCGTACGACGCAGCGCTTCAGGCGTGACCTGCACCGGCAGCATCGCCTCCCGTCCCAGCTCAAGCCAGGCCTGCAGGTTTTTCGCCTGCTCTGGCACTCCGTCATACAACGCGCGAATACCACCACAATGACTGTGACCACACACAATGATGCGCGCGACATTCAAACTTAACACAGCGAACTCAATTGCCGCCGAGGTGCCGTGGTAGCCGGTACTACCGTCGTAGGGCGGAACAAATGCACCGACGTTGCGAACGATAAACAACTCCCCCGGTCCGGTACCGGTCAATAAATACGGCACCAACCGTGAGTCGGAACAGCCAATAAATAGTATCGTTGGGTGCTGGCCGTCTTTAACCAGACTTTGGAATCGGGACTGAAAATCCGAGAAGGTGTGATCATGAAAACGCTGCAGCCTATTCAGCAGTTCGTCAGCCATAACACGCCAACTCGATTGGACGCGACACGTTATTGCACCAGCGGCGTGTCTGCCGTTTCAAGCGCCACACCATCAATTTTCGCCCCCCCCGCCAGCACCTGCAAATACTGTCGCAAAGCCGTCACATAAGATGTTTGATGCAATGCCATTTCAACCGCGCCACGCACCACCTCGAACGGCTGGGTGACGCCCGTTTCACGCGCCAACACTTCAACAACATGTAAGCCGAACCGGCTATGCATCAATCTGGGCAACACACCGACCTCGCTGTGGCCGAACAGCTCCTTTGCAAATTCTGGTGCGCAATCCGGTGCAATCAGCCACCCCAGATCACCGCCGTCGACACCACTCGGACAATTTGAAAACTTGGCGGCGGCGATGGCAAATTTGTCCGATGCTTCGCGATCATCATGGCAACGTACATCCAATAACGCGGTTTCGGCACGATTACGAAGCGCCACCACGTCCGCGCCCTGCACCACTGCAAACAAAATATGTCTTGCGTGGACACGTTCACCCGTTTGGTAAAGCGCAATATGCGCCTGATAGTGCCGACGGCACGCCTCTTCAGAGGGTGCCGGAATTTGTAAGGCGTGCTCGAGTAACGCTTCAATCGCGGTCGATGCTTCCTCGGTCATGACACCGGTTATGGGTGCCGGGTCGACAGCGGCCAATAGTCCCTGCCGGATCGCCGCCTGTCGCAGCAACTCAGAGTAGGCCCGTTGTCGAATTTCGTCGTCAGTCAAGGCCTCCTCTTCAGTACAAATCGGCACGGCATTGATCATCGCTATTTTTTTTACATCTGCAGTTGGCATGATATTTTTCCTATCTCCCGTTGCCAAGACTGTCAGGTTGATTCTGTCCCGAAGGCACGTTCAAGCGACGTGCACGCACCACCTGATAGGGACGAAATAAATACGCGACCGTGGCAAAACCACTCCATACGTGCACCAGCCGACTGAAAGGAAACAGCAGGAAAATGGTCAAGCCCAGTACGATGTGGACTTTGTACGGCCAGGCCACATTCACCAACGCCTCCGCACCACCCGGCTGGAAGGTCACCAGTCGCTGCGCCCAATCAGCCAACACCATCATGACGCTGCCGTCGGCATGCGCATACGAAAATGGCAGGGTGATCATCCCCAGCACCAACTGCACCCAGAGAATGATCAGAATGGCGATATCGGTACGGTGGCTGGTCAGACGAATACGATCATCAAACAAACGACGGTGCAGCAGCAGGGTCAAACCAATAAAACAAATCACACCTGCGGCACCACCAAAATAAATCGCCATCATTTGTTTTTGACCGGCCGTCATGAAGGGCTCGTACACCGCGTGCGGCGTCAGCAGCCCCACCAAATGGCCAAAGAATAGAAACAAAATACCGACGTGAAACAGGTTGCTTCCCCAGCGCAAGCTGCCCTTGCGCAAAAGCTGCGACGAGTCACTCTTCCATGTGTATTGGTCCCGGTCAAATCGCGCCAGACTGCCCATAAAAAACACTGCCAGGCAAATATACGGATAAATTGCGAACAAAAAATAGTGAGTGGCACTCATTGGGAAACTCCTGCCTTGGGTGAGTTTGGTGCGTGATTTGACACTCGACCAGCCGTGCGCTTGGGGTCACGATTTCGCACTATGTGAATTGGCTGGGGTTGGTTCAGATTGGCCTGGCCCTTGGTCGAACATCCGTCAAACACCGGCGGCTCCTGCCACGCCTCATCAATCAATTCATCCGGTGCCACCTTGACCGGTTTTGCCGTTTCACCGGCCAATTCCAGCAACGCGGCGAGTACGCTTGCGTACCGTGTATCGCGCTGTTGCAGCGCGGCAAATATCGCATTAAAAATATGCGCCATTTCATTGAGAAACAGTCGCGCCTCCTGCGGCGGCTGGGTGGACGTGTACTCCAGCACCACCGGCAAATAGTCAGGCATTTCTCCATGCACCAGAAACAACTCAGCCTTTTCAAATGTCTGTGCCAGATCGATCATGGCAGGGCCACGATCACGCGAATCGCCGTGCACGTGTTCAAACAAATGTAGCGAGGTGGCACGGCCACGGTCAAAAAGTTCGACATAAGCCGCCTCAACATCCAACGGATCCAGACCGCCAGTATCGCCGGCGATCCAATCCATCAAAGCGTTTAACTCTGCCAATCGCTCTTGAGACAACACCGCTTCGGTACGCAACGCATCACGCATTTCCGGCAGGTGACGCCGCACCATGGCATCCGGATAACTTAAAAGGCGGGCCAGTACCCGCAGGGTTTGGGCAGCCGGTCGGGCAGTCTGAGATAGAAATTTCATAACTAGACCTTTGCCTTGATGGGAATGGTTCTGCGCTTTTCACTGCCAAACAGGCTGGTTTCGCCGTTTCCTTCCGAGCAGCCATTACCAAAACTGAATCCGCATCCGCCGCGCACGTTAAAGGTATTCTCCGCGTATTCACGATGGGAACTTGGAATCACAAAACGATCCTCGTAGTTGGCAATTGCCATGACGTGATACATATCTTCAACGTCGTGTTGGCTCATATTTACCTGATCCAATACTGCCGTATTGATGCGACCCTCAACATGTTTTTCACGCTGGAACGCACGCATCGCCAACATCCTCTCCAACGCCCGCTCAACCGGCGCGGTGTCACCAGCAGTCAGCAGATTGGCCAGATATCTCACCGGTATGCGCAACGACTTAACGTCGGGAATCGCGCCGTTGATACCAACGTGACCGGCATTGGCCGCCGCGGTAATGGGTGACAACGGCGGCACGTACCACACCATCGGCAGGGTCCGGTATTCAGGGTGCAACGGCAGCGCGACTTTCCAGTCCACCGCCATTTTGTACACCGGACTGTTGCGCGCCGCATCCATCCAGGCATCGGCAATACCGTCAAGACGCGCTTGAGCGATGACCTTTGGGTCGTTTGGATCGAGGAATATATCAAGTTGTGCCTGATACAAGTCACGATCATGCTCGACACTCGCCGCCTCCTGGATCCGGTCGGCATCGTACAACAGCACGCCCAAATAACGGATACGGCCCACACAGGTTTCGCTACAGACGGTCGGCTGTCCCGCCTCAATGCGCGGAAAACAGAAGGTACACTTTTCCGCTTTGCCGCTTTTCCAATTGTAGTAAATCTTTTTGTAAGGACAACCGCTGACACACATACGCCAACCACGGCACTTATCCTGATCAATCAGCACAATGCCGTCTTCTTCTCGTTTATAAATGGAGCCGGACGGGCAGCTTGCAACACAGGCCGGGTTCAGACAATGCTCACAAAGTCGTGGCAAATACATCATGAATGTGTTTTCAAATTCGCCGTACATTTCTTTCTGAATGTCGTCGAAATTTTTGTCTTTGCCGCGTTTTGAAAATTCGCCACCGAGAATTTCCTCCCAGTTTGGACCCCATTCAATTTTTTCCATGCGTTTGCCCGAAATCAGGCTGCGCGCACGGGCGGTTGGGGCCGCCTTCATCACCGGTGCCGATTGCAGATGATCGTAATCAAACGTGAATGGCTCGTAATAGTCATCGATCTCCGGCATATTCGGATTCGCGAAAATACGCATCAACAATTTCCATTTGGCACCCTGGCGCGGTTCAATCGCACCACTGGATTTGCGGATCCAGCCACCGTTCCATTTGTCCTGGTCCTCCCAATCCTTCGGATAACCGATGCCGGGTTTGGTTTCGACGTTATTAAACCAGGCGTACTCCATGCCGGGACGACTCGTCCAAACGTTTTTACAAGTGACCGAGCAAGTGTGACAGCCGATACACTTGTCAAGATTCAACACCATGCCGATTTGCGCGCGGATCTTCATGCCACCTCCTGATGAGCCGTCTCAAAGGAGGTCTGCACCCCCACCGGGGGCAGCGAACGAATGTGAGCGTGGGGGTTGTTCATGCTGCCTCCCCTTGCGCCTGAACAACCGGTGCGCGTTCGTCTCCAACCGGCGTATCGAGCCAGTCAATCTTCGCCATTTTTCGAACCACCACAAATTCATCACGGTTGGTGCCGATTGTGCCGTAGTAGTTAAAGCCCCAACTGAGCTGGGCATACCCGCCGATCATATGGGTCGGTTTCAAAACAATTCGGGTGACCGAATTGTGGATGCCGCCACGCGCCCCGGTAATTTCGGATCCGGGTGTATTAATCATTTTTTCCTGTGCGTGATACATCATGACCATTCCGGGATTGACGCGCTGGCTGACCACGGCACGGGCGGCGATCGCGCCATTGATATTAAACAATTCCACCCAATCGTTATCAACAATTCCGGCACGGGTGGCATCATCCTCACTCAACCAGACACACGGACCACCACGGCTTAATGTCAGCATCATCAAGTTATCGCTGTAAGTGGAGTGAATGCCCCACTTCTGGTGTGGCGTGATGAAGTTAAGCAACACTTCTTTGTTCCCGTTCGATTTGATGCCGTGAATTTCGGCGGTCGTTTTTAAATCAACCGGCGGCCGGTAACTCACCAAGCCTTCGCCAAAGGCGATCATCCATGGATGGTCTTGATAAAACTGTTGTCGCCCGGTCAATGTGCG
>JANPNU010000628.1:0-1878 GCA_031427615.1 Burkholderiales bacterium | reverse complement strand
ACGACATCCACCCGCATCGGCAAATCGCTTTCACTGAGCGCATCCCGCAACAAGAACACTTTTGCCAATGGCAGCGGTTCACCGACCATCGCCAGATCAAGATCAGAATGTGGCTTTACGCGTTGACGATCCGCAGCACTTCTCACCACGCGTGAGCCGAACGCAAAAAATTTGTGATGCGGCGCGTATTGCTGAATCAATGCACGAACTAACGCGATGCAGTTTTCTGGCAGCACTAACTCGGCTTGGTCGTCGACAACGATCATCTGCTTGCCGCCATTAGCTTGTCGTCAAGATTGCGCGCATTAAACAGAAACATCGGTAGCTTGGCGAAAACTTGTGCCGCCTTCGCGGGATCGTAAACGTGCGCTGTGGTGTTGCGTAGTTCGCGATAGGCAAACCAATCCGCCTCAATTGCGATAAGGCCGCGTTCGACGCCCAGCCGAATCACATCTCGGTAGCTGAGTGTGTCCAATTCTGCAGGGCTATCCGACATCGCTTCGAGTTGCCGTCTGAGAGATTTCACACACAGCTCGTAGGTGTACTCGAATCGCTGGATTGACGCGTCACGGACAAATTTATCATCTGGCCGCAACTTGGCTTCGTCAAGCGCTTCGGCTAACGAGGTGGTGGCCAAATTCAATGAACGAAAATCCAGCATGTTTTTTCCGGCGAGATAGCGATGTTGAATGATAACGTACCTAAAAATATCACAGATAAAACCCGACCCCCTCAACCATACCGAAAGTCGGCTAACCCTTCCCCTTCAACTTGGCAAACGCCTCCGCCATCGCGCCCGCACCCTGCGCAGGTGCTGATTTCAAACTCGCCATCTGCCGTGCCGTTTGCGATGGTTTTGCCTGAAACGCCGCTCTGTTATTAGAGTTTGTGCTTTTAATTGGCGTGTCGTTCAGCCGCATTGTCAGCGCCACGCGTTGGCGTTTGATGTCGATCTCGAGCACTTTCACTTTCACCACCTGCCCGGCCTTGACCACGTCGTGCGCGTCTTTGACAAACTTTTCGGCGAGTGCCGAGATGTGAATCAAGCCGTCCTGATGCACACCGATATCGACAAACGCGCCAAACGCAGCGACGTTGGTGATGACGCCTTCGAGAATCATTCCCGGCTGCAGGTCGTTCAATGATTCAATTCCATCCTGAAACGTGGCGGTGGTGAATTCCGGGCGCGGGTCGCGTCCGGGTTTTTCGAGTTCTTTCAAAATATCGGTGACGGTCGGCAGGCCGAATTTGTCATCGACATATTTTTCCGCACTGAGCGACTTCAATAATTTCGTTTCGCCCATCACAGTTTTAACGTCTTTCTGGATATCGGCGAGGATACGTTCGACCAAGGGGTAGGCTTCCGGATGCACAGATGAGCCATCCAATGGGTTGAGACCATTTGGAATACGCAAAAATCCCGCCGCCTGTTCAAACGCCTTGTCGCCTAAACGCGGCACTTTTTTCAAACTCTCGCGCGTGGCAAACGCACCGTGGGTGTTGCGGTGATTGACAATATTGGCCGCCACCGATGAGCTTAATCCCGATACCCGCGCCAGCAACGCCGCCGAGGCGGTGTTGACATCCACCCCCACCGCGTTTACACAATCTTCCACCACGGCGTCGAGTGCGCGCGCCAGTTGGGATTGATTCAGATCGTGCTGATACTGCCCGACACCAATTGATTTGGGGTCGATCTTCACCAATTCCGCCAGCGGGTCTTGCAAGCGCCGTGCGATCGATACCGCACCACGCAATGAAACATCAAGATCCGGCAATTCTTTGGACGCAAATTCAGATGCGGAATAAACCGACGCGCCCGCTTCGGACACCACGATCTTGGTGATCTTTTTGGTCGGGGCGGTGGTGGACAAATGC
>JANPNU010000627.1:0-2077 GCA_031427615.1 Burkholderiales bacterium | reverse complement strand
TCAGGCACCATGTTGCGTTGGCCTGTTGAGATGGCACACGCGCGCCCCATGTGATGGCATGCGTATCGTGCATTGACCAATTCACCACACCGTCTTGGCTGAGGGTGGCCGCGATCTGGCAGATGCCACCCATTACACGTGACTTGCCCAAGGCGGTGTCGAGTGTCTCGATGTGCGATATCCCATTCAGAAGCGGAACCACGCAGGTCGTCGCAGCCATGGCCGGACGAATGGCCTCGATGCTGGCTGATTTTTACAGCGTGTATCTGGAAAACGGAATAAGCGGCGCAAAAAAGTTGCTGGCAGCGGCCGGCAAGATCAGAAAATAATGACGGAAAATAATGACGGTTTGACCAAAGACCCCAAAAACGGCTAAAATACACGGCTTCGTTTGAGTCATTAAACGTCGATTCCCTGATAGCTCAGCTGGTAGAGCGACGGACTGTTAATCCGCAGGTCCCTGGTTCGAATCCAGGTCGGGGAGCCAAAATTCACAAATCGCCCGCTTGATAGCGGGCGTTTTTTTTGCGGATTTGGTCAATTTTGCTCACAACTACGGCTCGTTCGCGCTAAAAGTGCCTCCATTCGCATACCTGCGCGGGTTCATCTCGGCTTTACCAATCACCGAGATTAATATGCATGGATTAATTTTGCGCTGGCGCTGGGGGCGAAATCGTGTCGCGCCATATCGATGTGTGTTTGCGCCATTTCGGCAGCAACGATGCGTAGCACTCAGGGGCGGTCTATGTGGCTGCTGCGAGCAGCGCTGTGAATATATATCGAGCTTTATTTAGCGCTATAATTAGCGCCGTTATTATCACAAAGGCATGACTATGCAAACGTTGTTAACCGACCTGACAATCAGCATGAGCGATTTCAAAAAAAATCCTGCCAAGGTTTTGCGGGAGGCTGGCTCCACACCGGTGGCGGTCTTGAGCCACAACAAAGCAGCCTTTTACATGATCGAGCCCGAACTCTTTGAAGCACTGATGGATGAAGTCGAGGACGCACAATTGCTCCCTTTGCTCAAACAGCGAATCAAAAGTGCCGAGAAGGGCAATTTTGAAATCGTCGATATCGATGCCATCTAAGCCTAAATTACCCAAGGGTGCGACGAAATACGCGCTTGCGTTTGAAAAGGCGGCACGCGCCGAGTGGGATGCACTCGATGGTTCAGTTAAAGAGCCACTCCGTAAAGCGTTGAAAACACGGCTGGAAAATCCGATCATTCCGGGGAGCGCACTGCGTGGCGAACTCGCCCACTGCTACAAGATCAAGCTCAAAAAACTGGGCTACCGGTTGATCTACCGCGTACTCGATGCACAGCTCATCGTGCTGGTCATCTCTGTTGGCAAGCGCGATGGTGAAGCGGTTTATAAGGCCGCGATAAAACGACTACGTGACGCGGCGGCACGTAAGAGTCTGTAAGCTGCATCCGATAAGTTGATTTCACATGCGACTGGCGGCTGATCCATTTCAACTTTATGGTAGTTATATTTTTTTGGCTGACACGGTTTTGCCAGGGGCTAACCCTGGTTCGAATCCAGGTCGGGGAGCCAAACAAAACGGGTGAGACATATGTCTCACCCGTTACCATTTGTGGCATGACGATGTGTAGTGGCGGCTACCGCGACACTCGATACAGTGTAAATGGTGTGTCGGGCGGTTCGTGGATCGTTGCTGTCATGCCGTCAAAGCTCAAGGTGGCCGTACCATTGAATATTTTGCCACTGACTGGGTCGCGCACCCCGTTGCAGCCATTGGTGTCGAAGACGATATTGGAAAATGTCATGGCCTTGCTGGTGGTGTTGTAGCTGTAGCTGCCATATTCCACGCCGGGTACTTCGCATTCGCCTGACTGCGGGGAGGACAGCATAAATTTGCCGGCGGCGGTGAAGAGTATGGTTATTTCCCTGATGGCCGTTGGTGAGAACGCCCACACACCCACAATGCTGCCCGGAACGTTTTCGGCCCTGTTCATCGTTTCGCCGATGTTATTGATAAAAGTCGCGCCGTTTGAATTAAAGCGGGCGGTGGGTGTAAACACGGCCGGACCAATGATCGGTGTGCCAATCAG
>JANPNU010000626.1:0-6967 GCA_031427615.1 Burkholderiales bacterium | reverse complement strand
CGCCGCCAACGCCACCGGTGCCACGCCAAATAATGCCAACAGCAGCGGCACCACCAGCGTCGGCTTATCGGGTGTTGCCATCCCGGTACCGGCTGCCGTGGTTAAACTGAGTGTGACAACAATCGGTTTTGGCAACGTCATTTCCGGCAGCGCCGTACCAAGCCAGCCGGTCACCATCACCAACATTGGTAACCGGCCACTCAACGTCAGTGGCATCAGTATCATCGGCCAATTCACACAAACCAACACCTGTACGACAGCGTTGAATACGAATCAATTTTGTGTTGTGAACATTTTCTTCCCAGCATCGGGTGTCGGTACCCAGATAGGAACCCTGGCCATTAATAGCAATGCAACCCCTGCAACCAATACGGTTTCATTATCTGGTTCCAGTTGCCAGTTGCTGTCGTTTCGACAAAGCCGCTTCTTTGTTAGCGGTTGCGGCAATTGAGGGGGCGTGGGGTGGGTGAGGAAGTGAGGAGGTGTGGGGCATTGCGTTTTTGACCTTCCCCGGATTTCGTCCGGGGCCTAATTTCTCAGGCGTCATCACAAACCGTAACTTGGGCCCCGGACTAAATCCGGGGAAGGTCAAATGCAAACCAATGCGCTCAACTCCGCACTTTTGTGGCAACCCGACATACCGAACTTGGGCCCCGGCCGAACGCCGGGGAAGGTCAACAGCGGCACCGTGGAGCGTGAGCGGGTGAGCGTGGCGTTGTCGATGTGAGGAAATGAGGAAGTGAGGAAATGCCCGCACTCCCACGCACCTTCCCCTGCGAAGGCAGGCGCCTAATTTTGCTGCGTCACCACACGTCGAACTTGGGACCCGGCCCCTGCTTTAAGCATACCGGGGCAGGCTCTGCGCCAGGGAAGGGGCGCGATGAATCGTGCCACTGCTTCAGCCGTTCATCCATGGCCCTAAAACGGCAACGGCAAGTCCGGTTTTTCCGCCTGTAATACGCGCCGGAAGTCTTCCTGAATGCGGGTGAGTGCAGCGTCATTGTCCGCTTCAAATCGCAACACAATCACCGGGGTGGTATTGGAGGCGCGGGCAAGGCCAAAGCCGTCGGCGTATTCGACCCGCACACCATCGATGGTGATGACTTCTACCGCATCCGTAAACGTGGCGGTTTTTCTGACGTGCTCAATCAAAGTGTGCGGCTCGCCTTCAGCGAGTTTCCAATTGAGTTCAGGTGTGGACAGCGCGTCCGGCAAGGCTTTTAACGGCGCACTGGCATCGGCAAAGGCGCTGACAATTTCCAACAGGCGGGCGCCGCAGTAGAGCGCGTCGTCAAAGCCGTACCAGCGTTCCTTGATAAAAATATGCCCGCTCATTTCACCGGAAATCGGCGAATCGACTTCTTTCATTTTTATTTTGATGAGTGAGTGCCCGGTTTTCCACATCATCGGCACGCCACCGTGTTGTTTGATCCACGGCGCGACATTGCGCGAACACTTCACGTCAAAAATCACCGTGCCGCCTGGTGCGCGCGCCAACACGTCGGCGGCGAACAGCATCAGTTGCCGGTCGGGAAAAATAATTTCACCGTCTTTGGTGACCACCCCCAAACGGTCGCCGTCACCGTCAAAGGCAATGCCAATTTCGGCATCGGTTTCTTTTAACGCACGAATCACATCCTGCAAATTTTCCGGGCGTGAGGGATCGGGGTGATGATTCGGAAAGGTGCCATCAACGTCACAATATAGCGGCACCACCTCGCAGCCCAGCGCGGCAAACAGCCGCGGTGCGATTGCGCCAGGAGAGCCATTGCCACAATCCATGACGATTTTCATTTTTCGTTTGAGTTTGACATCGCCGACTATACGTTCGACATAAGCGTCATTGATGTCATGGGTACGATAACTTCCCGGTTTGGCAGCGACCACAAAATCATCCGCCTGGATACGTCGCAGCAATGCCTGGATGGCATCCAACGCCAGCGTCTCGCCTTCGATGACCATCTTGATGCCGTTGTAGTCGGGCGGATTGTGTGATCCTGTCACCATCACACCTGAGCGCGCCCCAAGTTCAATTGCGGCGTAGTAGACCATTGGTGTGGCCACCACGCCGATGTCGATCACATTGATGCCGGTCGATTGCATACCAAACGCCAGCGCCGCCGATAAAGAAGGACCGGATAACCGGCCATCACGACCGATCACAATTTCGGTGCCACCACGGTTGACGGCTTCGGAGCCCAACGCTTTGCCGATGCGTTCAACAATGTCAGTGGTGAGGGATTGATCGACAATTCCGCGAATGTCGTAGGCTTTGAAAATTTCGGTGGCAATGGAGGTCATGTTGGCAGTGGTAATGAGGATAAAAAATGAAAGGTGAAAAAGCGAAAAACAGTTTCACCACAGATGAACACAGATAATCGCGGATGAAAAAAAGGCAGCCGACAGTGGTTGATTATTTGCGGCCGACGAAGGGAATCGTTGATTTTATTCCATTTCCCATTTACTACGGCACTCACGAAATTGCCGAATGACTGCACGAATGCGACGGAATGGGTATAACACCAGACCCAATGCTGTTCGCTTAGCCAAATTACCCCGTCATTCCCGCGTCACGCCGGGAAGCCAATTTTTTGGTGCCCCACACAAGGGGACTTGGATTCCCGCCTGTATAGAACGACGAGATTGTGACTTGGATTCCCGCCTGACACCAGAATGACGACCAAAGGTGATTCACGTCGCTTTTTTCTGGCTTATGAGTAAACGAACAGGTTTGACACCAGACCACCTTTTCTGTGTTTATCTGTGTTTGCCTGTGGTTTCAAAAAAGTGTTCAGATACCGCGCTCAAAAAAGCGCAACACACGTGCTGACATCCAGCGTCCATGGCCGGGAAAACGACCGCTCAAAAATCCAACGTGGCCACCGTGCGGCGGAAAATCCAGATGAACAGCGGGCGACACTTCCGAGAGCCGTGGCAGCGCGGCAGCCGGTAAAAATGGGTCATTGCGGGCATTCAGCAGCAGTGACGGCACCTTAACATCAATCAGCCCCGGTTTGGCCGAGCCACGGGTCCAGTAATCATCGGTGTCGCGATAGCCGTGCAGCGGCGCGGTAATTTCATTGTCGAATTCCCGCAAGGTGCGGGCGTTGAGGGCAGCGTCGCGGGAAAATATGCCCGGATGGTGATCGAGTTTGGCGAGCGATTTTTGTATCATGGTGGCCAAAAATCGTTTGGTGTAGACCTTGCAAAAGCCCTGTTCCAATGCTTCGCCGGACGCCATCAAATCAAGCGGGGCGGAGACGGCTGCGACCGCCGTGGCAAAACGGCCGGCCTCACTGCCTTGTTCGCCCAGCCATTTCATGGTGGCGTTGCCACCGAGTGAAATCGCCGCCACGTATACCGGTACATCCGGCGCTTCAGCCTTGACCCGCCGCAAAATCCAGTCAATTTCGGTGGCGTCGCCTGAATGGTAAGCGCGTGGCAATCGATTCAGCTCACCACCACATCCCCGAAAATGCGGGACCAGGCCGCGCCAACCACGCGCTGCCGCCTCGGCCATTAAATTGAGCGCATAAGGGCTGGTCGAGTTGCCCTCAAGCCCATGAAAAACCACCAACATGGGTTGATCCTTGGCGGCGACGGTGCTGGCAAGCCGATCAACGTCGATAAAATCGCCATCGGCTTTGCCATGCGGGGTGGTGTCCCAGCGTTCGCGTTGGTAAATAATGTTTGGGCGGGTTCCGAACAGCGCCGGATAAACAGTTTGCAAATGCGCACCGATTTGGCCGCGGCCGAGCCACCACGGTGCCTGGTAATGGGTGGCGGCGTTGGTGGCGACGAATGATGCGGTCATTTAAAAACCGGTCTTGTAATCGATGTTGAATCGCCCATCCAGTGAGGGACGACTCACCAGTAATAATGCAGCTGGCAGCCAGCTGGGCGCGGCGCGGGACAGGGTTGCAAAACCGGTGTAGCGAAATTGTTTGGGTGTGGCCAACACCACCGCACCTTCCCCTTTGAGCATTAACATGCCGGACGATTTATCGAGTTGGTAACGAATCGTTTGGCCGTCAAAAAATAATTTTGCTTCGTAACTGCCGAAACGATCGGCACCAATGGACTGCAAGCGTACGTTGGTTGCCGTCACCCGCAGGCTGCCGTGCGCCAGATTGGGGGCGGCATAATTGACCATGAGAGATTCGTTTTGTGAGCGTATGCTGATGTCACCTGACGGGCGCAGCAGCGCAAGATTGCGATTAAATCGGGCGACCAGTTCAAGCGAGCTGGATAAATCGGCGTCGCTGATTTTTATGTTGCTTGGTCCGACACCGAGCTGCGCCGTTCCTTTAATGGCCCGACCATCGGTGACCACATCAAACGATAAACGCAGAGTCAATAATCCGCTGGGCACAAACGACCAACGTAATGGAACGATCAATGGGCTGAGGCGGTTGCTGCTGTTTAATGGGCCGCTGAAAACAAATGTACCCGCACCAGACCAGATGGTGCCGCCACTCACTTTGAACGTGCCGGCAGCGGCGGTCACCATGCGTTGGTTGATGGCTGATTCAAGCGTGGATGCCGGCATCAACACGACTCCGGCAACCAGTGCGGAAAGCAGGCCAACAATAATCAACAGCTTTATTTTCAATTGGCTGATCCACTCTTGCTGCCGCTGCCAGCCCTGCTGCCCGTGCCAGGTGAGAAATCTGAAAACACAATTTCGGCCGAGACCAGCGACCCACCCGTACTGCCCGCAGCGGAGGCGTCCAGCCGCTTGATGTCAATACGCACAATACGCAGACGAAAACGCGCCAACGCTTGATCGACCCGATCAAGCCATTCAACGTAACGCACGACGGGCACCACAATCCGAAATTCACCGTTTGCGGTCATGTTGACCTTTGCCTCCGCACCAAATATTGATTCCAGACTATTTTGATCGGCCAGTGTTTGGTTGCGTGTGGCGGCAACCGGTGCGACCGATCGAAGTTTGGCGAGCTCGGCGCTTTGTGTTTGTATGACCGCGTGTTGCGCCTGCAGGGTGATGATGCGTTGCGTATTCCGATCACGGCTCGATTGGAGCGGGGCATAGACCCACGCCCAAAGCAATCCAAGCACCACTATTGTTGTCGCCAGCAAAGCAAACCGCTGACCCCGTGTCGTCAATGATCGCCAACGGGTGAACCCGTGCTGAATCATCGGCGCAGCAAACTGTTTGATGGCAGGGGGCATCTGAATGTTCATGGCTGACCGCCGTGACGCATGGTGATTTGGTCATGGTCGCCGGATGGGACCAGTTTGAAGGTGTTGCCGTCGGTGCCGATCCGTATTGCTGCCACGGCCGCCTGCAATTGTTGACGCTGGTCGGTGGTTAGTTTTTTAAACGTGATCGAAACGGCAGCAGGAGCGTCGGCGGCAGCGGCGGTGGACGCTACGTTCGTCATTGTTGCGGCCAAATCCGCCGGTAATGTTTTTGTCAGCGTGGCGGCGATAACGAGCGCATGGCGCACGGCATCGGTGTTCAAGCCGCGTTCGGTTTTGATGCGATTCAGATTGCGCGACATTTGCAACGCCGGATCAACAATTGTGGTGGCATCCGGAAAACTTGTTTGAAAAATTTGTCGCATGGACAATTCGATCACACGCCGGGTGTGGTCCAGCCGCCATGCGTCTATGCCAATAAAAACCAGATGGAGAAGTACGATGGAAAAGGCGAGTATCGACGCCGGTTTCAGAGCATTTATGGCCGTAGCAGCATGACTGGCGGGCAGTAATGCACCAACCAAAAAATTCACCGATTTAAAGTGATTGACGGATACGTTGCCCGGCAAACCGGCCTGTGTGGCGGGTGGTGCGAGCAACAGCTGAACTTGATTGCCAATCTGTTGTTGCCAACGCGCCAGATCAATTGTTTGGTCGGTTGGCGCCGTGGTGATCCGAATCGTTGCGGGTGTTGCCATTCCACTTTCGGCACCGACCGCTTCATTCAACGCCAGCATGAGCTGGAACGGCGGCTCGGCATGGTCGGCCGCGTCGAGCGTGTAGGACTGACCATCTGCACGGATGGCGATGCCACGATTGCCATCCAACACCACCTGCCATTCACCGCTGCCAACTTGATACAACGCGGATTCGGCCACCACCACGGTCGGCACAATGCCCTGCTGCGCCAAGCTGCGCAAAATGGCCATTAACCACAAGCGGCTGACGGCGGCGATGATATATCGATTCGGGCCGGTGAGGGAAGGGCCGATGATGATGGCATGGACCGTCGCCGGATCGATGGTGAGCTTGTCTTCAATTGCAAAATTAACCAACTGCGCACGTTTTTCTGCCGACACCCGTGGCAGCAGCGCGTCAATAAACGCAATGCGTGAAATGGGGATCACCACCATCGTGTGGTCAGTATCAGACGTTGGCATGGATGCCAATGTCGCCATGCCCTGTTGTGACGACCGGTCGCGTCCGCTGATGATGACCCGGCACTCGGTATCGGCATCAAGGGTGTCGCGATCAGGAATAAAAATAGTGCGTGGCAAGAGGAGAAATCCGAGTGTGGGTTATTGTTCTTTGACCCAAATTATAACGGGCAAGGCATTCACCACTACAGCCGCTGCGCTCGCAGTCGATGAATGCAGTTTAAGCAGCGCAGTTTGTCGTACCTGTGATGATTCACCGGTGATGGCCAGCGACGTTTCAAAGTGACTGCTTTTGACGTCCAGAAAACCATCAACAATCGCGACCGGAAGAGATTTGCGGCGCTCCTTGATATCGGCGATGTCTTTAAATGGCAGTTCGCGCAATCGAATAATCTCGGCAATTTCTTCGCTGGTCACGCCAATAAACAGCGCCTGCAAAATTTCAGCCGGAGCGGTGTTGATATTGATTTTGGTGCGTTCACTGCCGCCGGCGGATGGATTAGCCAAAGGCAACATGCACCTCGCAAATCAATGCCAATCTCAGTTTTCATTCAAGAAGCTTCATCATAGATCATGGGTTAAAC
>JANPNU010000625.1:0-2689 GCA_031427615.1 Burkholderiales bacterium | reverse complement strand
CATGCGTTCCAGAAATGAATGCACAACGCGCGAAAGCCCGCGTGGGTTGCCGCGTCGTTCCAACCCGTACATTAATTCCGCACGGGTGACGACGGAAATCGCCATCAAGCGCGGCGCGACCGATGCCAGCCGTACATCAAGTGCCGGATAGGCCCCGCGAATCGCGTAACTCACGGTATCGGTATCAAGCAAATAGCGCACTATCTCGCCTTGCGGCGTGCGGAGGCCGTCACAGTGGATTTGGCGCGTGCGGTAGGACCCGCAAAAGGATCGCGTACCGCCTCATCGACATTCATCGGTCGATCACTCATAAAATCTGCGGGCATTCTTGTTTTGGCGCGTAACGCAAAAAAATCCGCCCAGCCACCTTCGGTCGGCCTGGTTGACAGCACGATATCGCCCGTCACCGCATCTTTGCGGATGAAAACCTCTGACGCGTCAACCCGGAATTGTTTCGGCAATCGAACTGCCTGGCTATTGCCGTTGTTGAAAATTCGCGCAGTGTCCATATGGCCCCCAAGTGTGTACATAAAGAGAATGTACACACATTATAGATCAGGTATGGCGGGACGCCAATGCCTGCCCGTCGACCTGGCCAACCCCGTCCATTGTCTTGCCTCGTAGCCAACTGCCAGCAGGAGCCGGCAGTTGGGTCACTGCGTTATGCTAATTTGATTAAAAAATTAGTATCACGCCGGGTACATTGTGGTTCGCGTCAGCGAACCACGTCGCTTACAAACACTAGCATTGGCGGGTGTTTTGTGGCATAAATGGCTGGAACGGCAGGCGGGGCGGGTAGTTTATAAATTAATTCTCGTTGCCTGCATAGCATTCTTCATCTTCAAATTCAACAAAATACTGATTGGCGCAAATGAAACATCGGTGTATCTGCCGCGTGTTCGTGAGTTCATCGAAGTCCGTACGTGCGCCGCACTTGCGACAGGTCTCGGGTTGGTCAGTGCCGAGAAGGGTTGGTAATCTGGATTTGCCTGCCGCAACGTTCGTAAAGAAACTCATTGGTTTACCAATTCAAAAAAGTCGTTATGCCATTCAAGAATTAGCTATTTGTTCCTTCCAACTTGGCTGGCGTGAGGGAACTTGACAGGTATCAATTAATCTATCATTATGATAGTCATGCTGGAACCGCCTACGCCAAAGTCAAGCTAAAAGCTCGTTGAATTGAAACTCACTGCGGTGATCGCTGAAAAGCGAATTCAACAAATTGCACTTGTTACCGAAAATGTAATATTGGGACACCATGCTTTGGAACGGATGGCAGAAAGGGAAATTTTTGACGTCGATGTATTCCGTGTTTTGCGCTCGGGATACGTCGATGATCCGCCAGAGCAGACAGCAAAAGATGAATGGAAATGCAAGGTGACTTTGAAGATCAGAGGCGGAAGAACTGCGGGTGTTGTAACAATCATCTTGCATAGCGGAAAATTGTTTGTTAAGACTGTGGAATGGGAGGACTTGTCATGAAAAAACCTGCTGGCTGGCGACACAACAACGAAAAGGATAAAAAGCCGCTGCATTACACTGCTTGCGGCTTGGATGATATTTACCTGATGAGCGGTTATACGGTTGTAAAAACGGCTCACGGCGACGGTACCAGCATCAAAAACCTTGATGAATTGCATTTGGCGATTGGCCGCAACCTAGCCGAACGCAAAAAAGTGCTTTCTGCAAAGGAGCTCCGCTTTTTGCGCAAACACATGAATCTAACGCAGTCAGAGCTGGGGAAACTGCTTGGCCTTACATCCCAGCAAGTTGCACGATGGGAAAAGGATGAGAGCGACATTTCAGGAGCCGCCGAATTTCTACTCCGTGCCTATTTCATTCAGCATGCGGGTGGAATTCTTAACCTTCAGAAACTCGTTAGCGCCCTGGATGAGATTGACGCACCCGCGCATGCGAAAAGTTTTTTTGCTAAAACCGCAAGCGGTTGGCACCTAAAAATGGCTGCTTAATATTCAGATCGACAAGAGTAAACGCAAAGCGCCACGTAAAAAGTGAAAGTCTAGCGTTGGCAGAGTGTTTGCGACATTATTAGCCTGAAGCGCGCGCAGAATGGCGACTTACAATTTCAGCTCTCGTACATTCGAATATATTCCTCATCGTCAAACTCAACAAAATACCAATGTGAACAAAGCAAACAATGGTGCAACTGTAGCTTGCTCGTGAGTTCATTCAAGTCCGTGCGTGCGCCACACTTGAAGCAGGTCTCGGGCTGGTCTGTGCCGACAAATACGGGCATATCAGGAAAGCTGGATTCAAACCATTCCTCAACCTTCATTGGTTAGCCTCAAACAGATTCTGGTTATGCCATTCGAGAAAGGCGATATCGGGAACGAATTTCTTGGGCAGACGAATCTTCTGATTCTCTGTTTTGATGAGCGCCACATCAATCAACGTATTCTTAGCCTGACTGTGTAACCGCTTTGAAACGCGCACACGAAAATCAGGCGTGATGGTGATCAGGCCTAAATCAAAAGCACGATCATGTAGTGCGGAGAGGCAAAGGCCATTGCGCGGATTTAATCGATTTGCCTTGTCCTCACGCCAAGGCACGATGTGGCTCGCAATCAAAAGGCGCGGTTCAGCGATATTCGAGATGCAACATTTACCCTCATAACTGCTGAGTACCGCTTTGCGAAAGAACGATTGTTTTATCCTGACTTCGGTTGTG
>JANPNU010000624.1:0-2199 GCA_031427615.1 Burkholderiales bacterium | reverse complement strand
ATTTGGCTTTTTGCGAACACTCGTAACCGACCGATTTGTTGAGCATCACATAGGCCTTTTCGCGGTACGGCCAGATGCCCCCGTCAACGCTGAAGGCAAAATCGGGCGAAGCGACATCCACCTTTTCATCCGCGTCGTCACAGACAAGACCATTGACCGAGACCGCGCCGTCGGCAATCAGCAACGCACACATTTTGCGTGTGCCAAAGCCTTGGGAAAATAAAAGTTGGGCGAGGGTCATGATGGCCAGTTTCGTTTACCCGTCTTTGCCGCAACACTTTTTGAATTTCAAGCCACTGCCGCACGGGCAGGGATCGTTGCGGCCAACCTTGGCGAATTCACGCACATACGGCATTTGCAATGGCACCTCATCGGCATCAAATGCGTCGGCATCAACGGCGGCCCGCTCGTTGCGATACCGCTGCTCGGTGAAGGTTGCCCAGGTCGCAAACTCCTCGGTGAGTTCATGGCAGTATCGGTTGAACTTATAGTCTGGAAAAGTTGGATCATACGGCTTCACAATTTCACGACGAATATCTTCGATGCTGTCATTCGGATGACCAATGTTTAGCGTCGTCCACCAGTGCTCAATATCCGGCAAATACTCAACAGCCGAAAAATCCAACAAACAATTAACCAACAACGCCAGGCTATCCTCATCCTCCTCACCTGCCTGCAATGCCTGAAACTCGGCAACACACAAGGCATGCAGCCAGACCTTGACGCTGGCACGATCCGCATCTCCCGCATGGGCGCGAATACAAACTGCGTCAACGGCAGCCAGTCGACTCCAAATATACAAACGGCGGTTTTCGGCAACGGCACGCAGTGCTGCCTCACTGGCAGCAGGATCCCTGGTATCAAAGGTTGCCGCCAAGGCACGACCGATGTCGCTGGTGAGCGCATCGCCGAGCAAAGCCTCAACCGTATCCTCCGGAAAGTACAACATGGCGATCAACGGCGCAAACGCCCGCACATCGCGCATGTCTGCGGCCAGGCGATAGGCGAAATCGTGCCACATCAAATCTGATTCAATCGTGTCCCATGGATCCGCCACGGCATCCTCAAGCACATCAATAAACTGCGTGCCGACTATCGCCCAACTCGCTTTGGCCTCACGCACGGCGGCGAACGGGAAATCGATGGGAATGGCGAACGCGTCGAAGAGCGACTCGATCAGGTCATCACTGGACGAATTCATTTGAACCGCTTCGGGCAATTTTAGATTACTCATACAACAGCCTGAAACGGCGCGGCATATTGTTTGGTGTGCGGAAGAATCACTCGTTGACTGGCGGGAATTTTCATGGCTTTTTGGCTGGGACGGCAAGCTGGGCGGATACTTTAACAAAATCGACGCGGGCACCTTAAACACGAACTGGCCGTCAGGCGTTCGCCGGAATCCACGCCTGTGACGATAGGCGCGACCACGCCGCATTTACATGCGCCGGCTGCATCAACTCCGCTTTGCGTGGGCTCCAATTTCTGACCGCGGTCAGCGCCTCCTCGGCGTTGGTAGCAAATGGCGCATTCGCTGCAACCCAATGCACCGTCGCGAGCAATTCCATGCCATACGCCGATTGGAACCCGTCGATCAAATCAGCAACCCGCGCGACCGCATCCACGATTGTTTGCCCCTCAAGCGCCTGCTCCAAAAACGATGTCGCCTCAAGTTGAGCAGTCTCTGTCGGCTCGATTTCTGCCTCAACTACACCGTCGCCAAGGCCACGAATATAGTGACCTTCCATACTTTCCAGCGCATGACGAAGGGTTTCCGAATACGGACCGTATTTTTCCTTAACGAAATCCACTCGTGGGAACGAAACGCCAACCAATTGCATAAAGTACACAAGCTTTTGAACCTCAAGCCTACTCAAGCCGTAGCCGACATGCGCGTAGGCGTCCAAGGCTTTGACGATTGCCGCGCGAGCCAACGTCATGCGTGGTTTCTTGGTGTTGACTTCCATCGTTTTCGGATCCGGCGCACCTGAAGGCTCAAAAAGTCTGACATCAACGTCAGGAAGCGCCGCAAACGCGGCGACGATCAATGGACGCACCTCATTCCAATCCAATCCGCCGTTGCCGCAGCCGAGCGGCGGAATGGCGATAGATCTAATGTCTAGACGTTTGATTTGTGCAACCAGATCGACCAGCCCGTCTTCAATGAACTCAATCTTCGACTTCCCGCGCCAATGATCC
>JANPNU010000623.1:0-3400 GCA_031427615.1 Burkholderiales bacterium | reverse complement strand
CACACCACTAAAAAATATGGTGTCTCCCCGGGGTTTAGTCCGGGGCCCAATTTGACCGTCACACCACTAAAAAAATGGGTGTCTCCCCGGTGTAAGCCCATAAGCGCTTACTTAATGCCACAATACTTAAATATTGTCATTCCGAACGGCTTTATGTGAGGAATCTGTTGTTTATTTTGAGTAAAAATAGCAGATTCCTCGTCGCGCGAAAAAGCTGCGCTCTGTCGGAATGACAACGTTTAGTATTTTGTTATCTTAAGTTAGCGCTTATGGGTGTAAGCCGGGGCCCAATTTGACCGTCACACCACTAAAAAATATCACTACTGTCCGGTTAAACGAGAGTGCGGATGGCTGAAGGCCATGATTGACGCGTGATTCGGAGCGATGAAGGGTGGTGTCGATTTGAACGGCAAAATGGGGTTCCGGCTGATTTCCGGGGGTAACGTTTGATGAGGTGAAGCTGGGGTTTCGCGGCGCGCGCGCCGTGCCCGCTGAACCGGAAAGCCATGCAGGTGTAAAAAACAAGAACAGCGCTGACCCGGTATGCCGCCGGTCACTTTGCTCCGGAATCACCGGTCACATTCAAACGGAATCACCGGTCACTTTCAGCTTTTAGCCGACTTATTGGAATCACGCCAACCCACTCAGGCACATTTGCCAATGCAACAGGCTCAACTTGCTTTGTACTCACAAATGACGCACAATTTGCCTTGTTAACAATCAAGGAGTTTCGCATGGGAAACACATTGCCTAAGGAAAGTCGTCTCAATATTCGCTGCGACAGCCACGCACGCGAATTGCTGGACAGGGCCGCGACCTACGCACATGTCAGCGTGTCAGAGTTTGTCCTTTCGCACGCGCTTATCTCGGCAGAAAAAGTTGTTCAAGCGAATGAAAGCATTACGTTGAAGCCTGCGGATTTTCAGGCATTTCTGTCTGCGCTGGATACGCCGCAAAAACCCAATTCCGCGTTGAAGAAAGCATTCAAGCTGCACGCTACGCGGGTTGCTCGTTGACGATTTTTCATATTCGTGCGTTGGATGGCGAGATCGATGCGGCTTCTTTTCGTTGCGGGCAACCCATTCTCGATGGATACATCCACCGCTATGCGTCGCAAGACGTACGACGGAACGTATCGCGGGTCTTTGCCGCAACGCCGGAAAATGACCCACATCGATTGGCGGGGTTTTTTACGCTGAGTGCAGGCAGCGTGAGTTGCACCAATCTGCCGGCAGCGCTGGCGAAGAAACTACCCCGCTATCCTGTGCCGGTGGCACTTATCGGCCGGCTTGCGGTCGCCAGCGACTTTCAGGGCAAAGGCGTGGGATCGATCCTGCTGGCCGACGCTTGCCAGAAAGTCGAACGCGCGAGTGCAACGCTGGCGGTGGTGGGGATTGTGGTCGACGCGAAAGATGATGCCGCTGCATCGTTCTATCGCCATTTTGGTTTTATAAACTTGCCTGGCCAGGCTGATAGATTGCTCCTGCCCGCCACTGCATTTCGGACTAATTGAACATGCCGAGCGCAGCCGTCGTCCCAGCTCAGTTTGGTAACGGTGCTGGGGCCCTGCTCCACCAACTAACTAAGCCTGTCGTCCCTGATTTAGTCAGGGACCCAATTTCCATAAAGCATTCCGGTCGTCCCAGCTCAGTTTGGTAACTGCGCTGGCACCCAGCCCTTCGTCCAACCCGCATTCAAACGACAGTCGGTCACTTTGGTCCAGAATACGCGAGACTACGATCTTTGTTTCCCGGCAATCGACCTATACCGCAACCAAATTGACCACCACGGCGTACTCGAGGACGCAGCATGAGTCAACTCCATTAGGCAAGCAACCGGCTCAGCCGCATGTCTTGATGGCTTATACATCGCGATGCGCCTACCGTTAAAATTGCGACTTTATTGACGCTTATACTAATAAAGTTGCGACTTTATTGATATTTAGATACTATTCAGGCATGGAACGCTATTTAGATAACCTCGTACTTACCGACCTCGCAAAAAAAGCTGTGGTTCTCACCGGGCCGCGCCAGGTTGGAAAAACCACGTTGAGCAAGCACTTGATGCAATCGTTCGACAATGCCCAATATTTGAATTGGGATGTATTGGCAGACCGCGCTGTATTGCAGCGCCAGTCATGGAATCCTCGCGCCGGACTACTGGTAATGGACGAAATCCACAAGATGCCAAATTGGAAGGCGTGGCTCAAAGGCGTGGCAGATGGTCGTTCGCCGGGTCAAGCCCTGTTGGTCACCGGCAGCGCCCGTATGGATACGTTTCGTCAAGCGGGTGACTCCTTGGCCGGACGATATTTTTCATTTCGGCTGCACCCCATTTCGGTACACGAGTGGTGTGCGCACGCAGGCATTGATCCTGCTGCCGCACTCGATCATTTATTAGCAAGGGGCGGTTTTCCTGAGCCCTGCCTGGCGAGCGATTTGACTCAGGCCGATAGATGGCGCAGCCAATATTTCACTGACATTATTCGTGAAGATATATTGGAGTTTTCGCGATTGCAGGAAATCAACACGATGCGGCTATTTGTTGAACTGCTGCGCGAACGGGTCGGTTCACCGTTATCGCTGGCCTCGATTGCACGGGATCTGGCGGTCTCACCCGCGACATTGAAACGATATCTGGAAATCTTGCAGGCCTTGTTCATTGTTTTCACGGTACAACCATGGCACCGAAACGTTGGGCGCGCCATTTTGCAGACGCCGAAAGTATATTTTTTGGATACCGGATTAGTGCGGGGCAACCAAGGCGTGCGTCTGGAAAACGCGGTGGCCGGCATGCTGTTAAAGCATACCCAATTCCTTGAAGACAGCACCGGCAAAGAAGCGCGGCTGCACTACATTCGCACCAAAGATGGTGCGGAAGTTGACTTCGCGCTTAGTAATGAGGGAAAACTGACGCAGTTAGTCGAATGCAAACTCGGCGACACCAAACCACACAAGGCCCTGGCACGATTTGCTGAACAGTTTCCCGAGACCCAAGCGGTGCAGCTTGTTTATGACCTTCGCCAGGAAGAGTACAGACATGGGATAGCAATCACAGACGCAGCAAAATGGCTGGCGGCATTGGCGGCGTAGCGATTGCCTGTCGCCTAAAGACCGTCGTCCCAGCGCAAGCTGAACCATGTCGCGGTTTTTTAGAACTGTCCGGTCTTTTAGCACGTCAATTGTCCGCTTTTTTGGTGTTGTACTGATAAGTCTGTCTTGCGTGTTTGGCCAAACAGCCTTCTCAGCGCGTGGGTTGCGAAGCGGAACTACGCGACCCGTTTGATAACGACTTTGATTTGTTTTCCTTCTCTGCCATAGCGAGCGAGTTTGCGCGGCCCGTGAAATACCGCAAGGCTGCCATCGGCGTAGCGATTCACACGGACCCGGACTTTGACGTA
>JANPNU010000622.1:0-8794 GCA_031427615.1 Burkholderiales bacterium | reverse complement strand
GGATTGCACATTGGCCAGAATATTACGATGCGAAAGCATCACGCCCTTGGGCTTGCCGGTCGTGCCACTGGTATAAACAATCGTGGCAAGATCGTGACCACTTGACGGGGGTTTATCGTAGGTACCTGCGATGGCGGGCAGCCAATCAGCCAAACTGACCAATCGTGGCTCGTCTGTATCCAGCACCGGCTTGATACTGATCATTCGCACCAATCCACTCAATTGATCACGCACCGTTTTTAGTCGCTGCCAATGCTCGTCACCATCAATGACAATCACTTTGACATTCGCATTGTTCAGAATATAGGCGACGTTATCCGGACGATCATCAACAAATAGTGGCACCGGCACCATGCCATGCGCGTATGCGGCCTGGTCAAACACCACCCAATTAATGCTGTTTTTCAACATGATGGCGATGCGCTCGCCAGACTGTAGTCCATCGCGCCGCAACCCTTCGCGCGCGCGCATGACCCAATCTCCGGTTTGCTGCCAGGTCACACCACGCCATGCCTGTTTCGCACTGTCGTATTCGCGATACGCCGGTGCGTTGGGCGAAGTACGGCAACGCAATGCAAAAACGTCGGCAATGGTGGCACCATCCTCAATCGCGAGGTAACGCGTGCCGTTGCGGTTTTGTAAAATGGACGGCTCGGTCAAATCACCCCTCCTTGGTTGCGATTTTAGATTGTAAATATATTCTCGGTGCACATTTGACCGGGAAACCACCGCTATTTTTTGCGCGGGCTCACCCACATATTGATGTCAACATGCGTAACCACATCGCCGTTTTTATCTTTGATATCGATCCCAACAATCACGTCACGCGCCGCACCATCACTGATATCGGTGGCACTACAAAATGCCTCCACATCCGTTTCCGCTTTCTTCAGATATTGCACCGTCATTCCCTTTGGCAACCAGCGCATGTTTTTTGACAGGCTCGCTTCCATCATGGTGCCCGCGCCGAATTCAGCGAGGTTACACAAAGCAATCGCGTGCACGGTCTGGATATGGTTTTGAACCGCGCGACGTTTTTTCATCGTGACCCGCGCAAAGCCGGGGCGCATCTCGACAAAACGCGGACTGATCGAACCGAAGTACGGCGCTTTCCAACAAATTATCCTGGAGAAAATGGTTTTGCCAAACGGCTTGGTTGCCAACTTTGACCACAGATCAAGTACCTGATTCATATTTATATTCCGTCTAGACGGTGTCCCAGCCGGCATCCGCATGAAAGCGTGCGCCGAACCTGGACTCAAGTGATTCGATTTCGCCGCGTAATTTTGCCGTGCCGGCGGCATGTAAATAATTAATCGGCCCGCCACGGTGCGGCGCAAAGCCGGTACCAAAGATCACGCCGGCATCACACAAATCGGCGTCGGCGACAATGCCTTCACGTACACAGGCAACCGCTTCATTCACCGCCGGCAGCGTCATGCGCATCCAAAGCGGCGCGAGGTCGACCGTGCCGGATCCACTGGCTTTTTGTGGACGACCATTCACCCATTTGTAAAACCCTTCGCCTGATTTTTTGCCAAACTTTTTCGCTTCGACCAATTCCTGGATTTTTTTCGGTTGTGGTGAATGTGGGCGTGCGAGTTCTTTGCCCACCGCCAAACCCACATCCAGTCCAACCGTGTCGGCGAGTTCAATCGGTCCCATTGGCATGCCAAATGCTTTTGCCGCCGCATCAATGGTTTCAGCCGGGATTCCCTCTTCGAGCATCACCTGTGCCTCGGTCATATAAGGCGTGAGAATTCGATTGACCAAAAAACCAGCGGCAGATTTAACCGGCAACGGCAACTTGTCGATTTTTTTCACAAACGCCTGTGAGCGTGTCATGACTTCGGCCGCCGTCTGCGGGCCCTGCACAATTTCAACCAACATCATCATTGCGACGGGATTAAAAAAGTGAATACCAACCAATCGCTCCGGCCTGGCCAGACTGATCGCCAATTCCTGCAGCGGAATTGATGACGTATTGGTGGCGAGTATCGCGCTTGATTTCAGGCGCGGCTCAATCGACGCATACAACTTTTTCTTGATATCGGCGTTTTCAACAATCGCTTCAATCACCAGGTCGCAGTGTGCAACACCGTCGCCCTTCACATCCGGGATCAAACGATCCATGGCCGCTTGCACCAAATGTGGCGCCTTGAGTTTTTTCTTGTATAGCGCGGCAGCACGTTTAATTGCCGGTGCGATTCTTGCGTGATCCAAATCCTGCAAGGTAACCGTCATACCTTTAAATGCGCACCACGCCGCTATATCGCCACCCATGACACCGGCGCCAACCACATGCACATGCCGAATCCCCGCATCACCCGCTGCCAACGCTTTCAACCGATCCTGTAATTTAAAAATGCGAATCAGGTTGCGCGCAGTCGGATGGGCAAAAAGCTTTTGCATTGAGGCTTCGTGATCAGCGGGTACATTGCGCGGATCGCCACCGAATTTTTCCCACAAATCGATAATGGCATAGGGTGCCGGGTAATGGTCTTTGCTTGCTTTTTTCGCCACTTGCCTGCGCGAGGCATTGGCGACCAGCCCACGAATGACCGGCCAATTGGTGATGGCATCTTTCAGCGCCGGACGATGCGGGCGCGGCGGCTTTTGCAATAACATCATTGCCGCATTGGTGAAATGGCGACGCGGCGTGATCACATCAACCAAGCCCATACGCAAGGCTGTTTTGGCATTCACGGCCCGTCCGGTCAGCATCAGGCCCAACGCCTGACCCGCTCCAATCAATTTCGGCATTCGCATGGCACCGCCCCAACCGGGAACAATCCCAATCATCACCTCTGGTAATGCCATTTTTGTTTTGGGTCCGTCATCGGCGATGCGGTATTTGCATGCCAGCGCAAGCTCGGTGCCGCCGCCCATACAAAAACCATGGATCATGGCCACCGTTGGGAACGGTAATGCGGCCACTTGATCAAACACGTCCAAACCGAGTTTGGTCATGACGGCCGCCTCGTCGAACGAGGTGAAGCCGGTAAATTCATCAATATCCGCACCGGCGGCAAATCCATTATTTTTTGCCGACTGAATGGCCAGACCCTTTACCGGGTTGGCGCGCAAATAGACACAAATTTCCCCTAACTCACGAAGCGACTCGGACGAAAACGTATTGGTCGAATCGGCGCTGCCATCGGCTTTGGCGCGATCAAAGCTGAGTGTGGCCAGTTGGGTGGCGTCACATTCAAGACGCCAGTGTTTCCAGTTATTCATTTTTTTATTCCCTGCAGCAATGATTAAATTGGTAAAGTGCAATGTACATGTGGTGTTTCAGGTGTTTTTGCCTGAAACGCCTTGCCCAGCAACGATATACAAAAAAGGGGACTTCTAAAAACCCCGTCATCCCGGCGCAGGCCGGATCCAGAGGTAGACAAGTTATTGAAAATACAAAAGGACTGGATTCCGGCCTACGCCAGAATGACGAAATTTGTGGGCTTTTAGAAGTTCCCAAAATCGTCATTCCGGCCCCGATTAAAGATTTCGAGGACAGGCGGTTACCTGAAACCAGTCCTTTTTAAATATCTTAGCGACCGCTGGGACCCGACTTTCGTCGGGACGACGGGGGGGTTTAAAAGCCCCAATAATCGTCATTCCGGCGAAAGCCGGAATCCAGCGGTCATGACTACTGGCAAATCTCATCATATAAATCGCGCCATGTCGGATTAAAATCCGCAATCAATTTCAGCTTCCACCTTCGCTTCCATTCTTTGATCTGTTTTTCACAAGTGATCCCCGCTTCCGCGTTTTGGTGAACTTCCTACCACACTAATATTTTCACATTGTATTTTTTGGTAAATTCATCGACCAAGCCTTCGCGGTGTTGCCATATGCGTTGAATCAAATTGCTGATCACACCAACGTAAAACGTCCCATTGGTTTGGCTAGCAGATATACATAAAATTATTTTTCTGTCATGACATCAATACACTCAACGCCGCCGGGTCAGAACTTTCGTCGGAACGACAGATTACCCCGCGCGCTCCAATAACATTGCCCCACCCTGCCCGCCGCCAATACACAACGACGCGACCGCGTAACGACCGTTCGTACGTTCGAGCGTTTTTAGCGCATGCAACACCACCCGTGCACCCGACGCGCCGATTGGATGTCCAATTGCAATGGCACCACCGTCAACGTTGAATTTGGCACGATCGAGTTTGCCGAGTTTTGCAATCCCGGCATCATCGAGTCCCAACTTTTCCTTGCAATAGGCGTCGGACTCCCACGCCGCCAGACAGCCCAATGCCTGCGCCGCAAATGCTTCGTTGATCTCAACACAGTCGAGATCATTCAGACTAAGATGATTGCGTTGCAACATCGGGGTAATGGCATGCACCGGTCCCAAACCCATTTCGGCCGGATCAAGCGCGCTCCACTGTGAATCAATGATGGCACCCAGCGGTTTTAAATTGTATTGCGCGACCGCCTCTTCACTCGCCAATATCAGCATGGCTGCACCATCGGTCACCTGTGAGGAATTGCCGGCAGTGACATTGCCGTATGTCTTATCAAAGACCGGACGCAATTTTGCCAACCGCTCCGGTGTTGAATCGGTGCGGACACCGTCGTCGTCTGAATAGACGTTGCCACAGGCGTCAATCAGCGGCTCGATCTCGCCATAGTGCCCCGCCGCACGAGCGGCCAACACTTTCTGATGTGACTCGGCAGCAAACGCATCCATCATCTGCCGGGTAATGCCAAATCGTTTGGCGACAATCTCCGCGGTTTGGCCCATCGATAATTTAACGATCGGATCGGTCAGCCCTTTTAGGATGGCGATTACCGGTGCGAGATAGGCGGGACGAAATTTCATCGCCACACCGGCGCGTTGACCGAATGATTTTGCCGCATACCAGTCGGCCAGCCAATTGACCATTGCCGGACCGAACAATAACGGTGCATGACTCATCGCATCGGTTCCGCCCGCCAACACCAGCTTGGACTTACCGGCCAGAATATTGACATAGGCCGAATCCAGTGCCTGCATACCCGACGCGCAATTTCGCATCACCGTCCACGCCGGCACCTTGTCGCCACAACCAACCCGCAACGACACCACACGGCCGATATTGGCTTCGTCGGCTGACGGCATGGCCGCCCCCACAATCACTTCATCAAATTCAGTCGGAGCAAACGATTGCCGTGCGAGCAGTGGTCGCGCGCAACCAACCGCCAGATCACCGCCACTAAAAGGTCCCAACTGACCTTTTGCTTTTAGGAAAGGCGTGCGTGCGCCGTCAACAACATAAACTTTTTTCATGAATCATTCCCTATTCAGCGGCAGCGGCATATTCGGCAGGCAATTTTTTCGCCTGCGCCGCTGACTGCGCTACAGACAAGCCGAAATTTTTGTCGAAATCGTCTACGCGGATCACTTCTTTGGTCAACACACGGGCGCGTTTCCACTGAGCCAGTTCGGTGTCGGAAATCACCGACAAGTCCTTTGCTTCCTCAAAAATATCATCGATGGATTTGGCGCTGAGGCGACCAGCCTTTTGCGCGACGCGCACTTTGGCCTCGATTGGCTCGACCGCGACAACCGCATTCATCGCGGCATTCAATTGACCCATGATGTCGTTTTCGTCGTCTGGTAAATACATGCCTTCAATTAAGCGATTACGCGCCGCACACGGCGTAATGAGGATGCGCGCAACCTCATGGCCCAGTTGATCAGACGGCTGAATGAGCGTCATACCCTTCGGAAACACCAAACGACGCAACCACCAGGCGACAAAACGATTCGGGAAGTTTTTGATGATGCCATCCATCGCCACCTGAATCTTGAACGCACAATCGTACAGCGCCCATTTCAGGATGGGCAATTCATCTTTCTGTTGACCGCGCTCATCATAAAATTTCAGCACACAAGACGACAAATACAAATACGACAGGACATCGCCGAGGCGCGCTGAAAGTTTTTCCTTGCGTTTGAGCGAGCCACCGATGACAAACATCGACACATCGGCCAACAATGCAAAAGCGGAGGAAAACCGCGTCAACTGCTGGTAGTAGCGTTTGGTGTCAAGGCAGGCCGGTGAGGGCAGACCGACTCCGCCGGTGATCCCCATCCATAACGAGCGCCCGGTATTGGACATGGTGAATTTGATATGTTCCCAAAACGCGTGATCAAACTCATCAATCGAATTTGTTCGGGCGGCCTTCATTTCTTTCAACACCCAGGGATGGCAACGAATCGCGCCCTGACCAAAAATAATAAGGGAACGGGTCAGAATGTTTGCCCCCTCGACGGTGATGGCGATCGGCACTTGCTGATAGGCGCGCCCCAGATAATTATTCGGCCCCATACAAATGCCCTTGCCACCGTGAATATCCATGGCGTCGGTGATGACCTGACGCATCCGCTCGGTTGAATGATATTTGGAAATTGCCGACAACACCGATGGCTTTTCGCCCAGATCAAGCGCACCGGCCGTGATGGTGCGGGTCGCGTCCAAAATGTAGGTCATGGCGGCGATGCGCGCCAACGGCTCTTCGATGCCTTCAAATTTTCCAATCGGTGTTTTGAATTGCTGGCGAACACGGGAGTAGGCACCCGAGGTAAAACTCGCCACTTTGCCCGCCGCAATCGATTGTGCAGGCAACGAAACGGAGCGACCTGCTGCCAGGCATTCCATCAACATGCGCCAGCCCTGACCGAGCATCGGTTGTCCGCCAATCACCCAATCCATCGGAATAAAGACATCGTTGCCAGAATTTGGACCATTCATAAAGGCGGCGTTCAACGTCATGTGACGACGCCCGATGACCACTCCCGGATGACTGGTTGGAATCAGCGCGCAGGTAATGCCCAAATCCTCCTCCCCACCCAGCAACTTGTCCGGATCGTAAACCTTGAACGCCAACCCAAGCAACGTCGCAATGGGCCCGAGTGTGATGTAACGCTTTTCCCAGGTCACACGCAGGCCAAGTGTCTCGACCCCGTCCCACATTTGTTTGCAGACAATACCTCGGTCAGTCATGGATGCGGCATCGGAGCCCGCTTCCGATGCGGTCAGTGCAAAACAGGGAATATCAATACCCTTTGCCAAGCGTGGCAAATAGTGATCCTTTTGCGCCTTGGTGCCGTAGTGCATTAATAATTCGCCCGGCCCCAAAGAATTCGGCACCATGACGGAAACGGCCGCCGTCGCCGAGCGTGTGGAAATTTTTAATACTGTCTGGCTGTGCGCGTATGCGGAGAATCCCTTGCCGCCATATTCCTTGGGAATGATCATGCCAAAAAAGCCGTTGTCTTTGATGAATTGCCACACGTGTGGCGGAAGGTCAAAATCTTCGTGTGTGACCTTCCACTCGTCAACCATGCTGCATAACTGGTTGGTTGGGCCGTCAATAAACGCCTGCTCTTCCGCGGTCAGGGTTGCCCGAGGCACATTCAACCACTTGTTCCAATCCGGCTTGCCGGAAAATAAATCGCCATCCCACCAGACTGTGCCGGCTTCCAGCGCCTCTTGTTCGGTGCTGGACATTTGCGGCAACAGTTTTTTATAGATCACAAATATGGGCGCCGACAACAAACTGACCCGAAGCGCCTTGATGTTGGCGACCAATGTGGCGGCCAAAAACAAAAACCACATCACGCCGGCAATCGCGCCGCTGAGGCTACCGGTCGCCGTGGCAATGATTAACATCACACCGACAACGGTTGACCACACCAACGCGGAAACCGCGTGATAGGCCAGCGCCCAAATTACAATTACAACAACAGCAATGGATATAAAGGTGCTCATGGAAATTCCTTTTAATCTTGAACAAACTGAACTTGCATCAGGACTTGTTACGCTTCGTTAAACCACTGATGCTCATCGGTGGCGGAGCCGACCGGTGCGCGCAAACCCGCTGCCAAAAATGGCGCGAGGCGTTTCAAAAGCAATTCATCGTTTTCAACTTCATCCGGGTGATAGTGCGCAATCATTTTTAGAACATCGGTACCCGCCAAGGTGAACGACAGGGCGCCCATCACAAAATGCAAGCGCCACGACACTTCTTCGCGCGGAATATGCGGTAACGCGCGCCCAAAAGCCGCCCGAAATCTGGCAATCATTTCGGCGTATTGGCTTGATAAAAATTCGCGTATGAACGGAGCGGGATCGGCATAGGCCCGACCGAGCAGGCGTAGAAAATTTTGTCCGCCCCGTTCCTGATCCCGTGCCAGCGTCAGCGCGGGAATAAACATTGCCGACAATATTTTTTCGCAGGTTAATGGATGTGCCTGATTATTAGCAGCAGCGGCCGCCTCGTATGCGGTCAGCCGCGCAACCCGATCACGGTTTAAGGGATCAAGCCGACGGGTGAATACGGCCTGGAATAATTCTTCCTTTGAACCGAAATGGTAGTTGGCTGCCGCCAAATTAACGTTCGCGGCGGTGGTAATCAACCGCAAACTGGTTGCCTCAAAACCATGTTCCATAAATAACGCTTCTGCCGCGTCAAGAATGCGCGACTTGGTATCACCAGCCTCGGTTTTTTCCGCCGGTTTGACCTCAGAATGGCCTGAAACGCTATGGAGAATCGGTATTTTTTGCACGCCAATTTGACCCATTAAAATGCTCTTCAAATTTAGTTGTTAAAAATCAGTCGGTTAATAAACAACCTCGCGGCAAGCCGCGAGGTATTGATCGACAAGATGATCATCTTGTTGGGTGGGCAGGCTTTAACTGCCCACGCGGGAATTGCTTGTAAGCACTGAAACGGTGGGCAGATGAAGCCTGCCCACCCTACGATCATGACGCCGCAAGCGGCGGGGAATTCA
>JANPNU010000621.1:0-4758 GCA_031427615.1 Burkholderiales bacterium | reverse complement strand
TGGCAAGGTTGCGCTCTACCAACTGAGCTATTCCCGCAATGTGCGAAATTATATCTGAATTCCAACGGACGGCACAATATCTGTCAACCGACATATCTGTCAACACCGTCATATCTGTCAACCGTCATTTTTTGTGTCTTGGGCAAAATCAGGCTGGTGAATACTGCGGCCCGGAGTAAAATTGCTTCACTGTGAATGCAAACCCAAAAAAAATCACGGACCTGGTGCGCAACAAACGTGTAACCGATACGGTATCGATGGTAAACCCGTTGCTGCCCAATTGGGCAGCGGCCATTGTTCCCGGCATTGAAAAACTAAATTCTGCAGCCTGCATTATTCACGCTGACGAAACCTTCCTGTATGCGAATGCGGCCTATTGCCATGCGCTAAAAATATCCCCCGAGTTTATCGTCGGCAAGACGCTGCGCGAAATTGTCGGTGCGGATGCCTATGACATCGTCCGACCCAATTTTGAAATTGCAATAAAAACCAAACAAATGGTGCGTTTCGGACGGCCATGGCACTTACCGGACGGCAATAGCCGTTGGGTGGAATTCAATTTTTTTCCGCTCCTAGACGACGGCCACGTTCAAGGCTTTTGGGCCATGGTGGTTGATAGCCATGATTTGACCGCCGATGAAAATGCGACCATCGAGCGCGAGCGACTATTAAGACAACTGTCAGACTCCGCTGGCAACCCGGTCATGTATGTCGACCAAAATCTTTACGTACGGTTTGTCAATCAACCTTTGCTGGATTGGATCGATAAGTCGTCTGAGGAGGTGATTGGCAATTCTGCCAGCAAAGTATTTGACGCCAAAACTTACGAGTTTTATATCCCACTGGTCATGCGCTGCCTCGCGGGCGAACAAATCACCATTGAGGCATCATCCAAAGCGCGAGTTGGGGAGGGACGCCAATCACGCATGACGTTCTTTCCGGACCGGCGCCAAAATGGGGAAATTACCGGCGTATTTATCAAAGTCGTTGACATCGAGGAAGACTATCAACTTCGACGCCAGCTCATTGAGCGTGAGCGGCAACTGCAATTGTTCACCAATAATATTCCCGAAATCATTGCTTACCTGGATACGGATCGGCGCTACAAATTCGTAAATAATTCATTTTTGCATCGACGCAAGAAAAGACGTGACGAAGTTGTCGGGAAAACCTTAGTCGAGGCATTGGGTGAAACCGATGCTGCGCTTGCCACTACAATTGCTGAACGCGCTTTTGCAGGTGAAACCGTCATCGATGAACGCTTGTTGACGACTCCAGATGGGCAGGTTCGCTGGCATCGCATCCGCACGGAGCCGGACTATTTCGGCGAAGGCGAAGCACGAAATGTCCAGGGCATCTATGTTGTCGGAACGGATATCCACGACGCAAAAAACGCGCATGAATTGCTGTTGATCGAAAAAGCAGAGCTACGCGAAGCCATGGATAGTCTGCCCAATCCGATGGCCGTTCTTGATCATAATCTGCAGTATCAATTTGCCAATCGCGTTCTTGAAGGTCAGCTGGGAATGTCGCGCGATGAGTTAGTCGGCCGCAATTTTCGCGATGTCATCAATCCGGAATATTTTGCGGAATTGGCACCGATTTTACAACGGGTGCTTGCCGGCGAAACGATCTCGAGAGAACGATTGATAACCCTTGCCGACGGTAGTGAGCGCTGGATGATCATCAAATACACGCCGCGTCGAGACAGCAAAGGCAATATTCAGGGGCTGTATACAGCAGGAACCGATATTGACACCCAGAAGCGCAAGGAAATTGAACTGCGTCATGCCAATTGGTTGCTGTCCTCCCACTTTGAAAATACCCCGCTGGCTGTCATCGAATGGGACTCAAACTACCATGTGCGGCGCTGGTCCCCACAAGCCGAAAAAATATTTGGCTGGAGTGAAGCCGAGGTAATCGGCAAGCGTTTTGATGAGTGGCAATTTGTGTATGATGAAGAAGCCAAACGAGTCATGGCGAGCATGGATAGCCTGCAAGCCAGGGAAACGCCGAGAACAACCAGTCTAAATCGCAATTACCGCAAAGACGGGCGGGTAATATGGGTTGAATGGTACAACTCCGGCTTGTTGGATGAGGCCGGCAATTTGGTTTCCCTGTTTTCCCTTGCACAAGACGTGACCACCCGGGTATTGTCAGAAGAGAGGTTGGTTCATCAGGCCACGCACGATGAGCTGACCGGATTACCCAATCGAACCCTGCTTCAAGAGCGTCTGAATCAGGCCATCATCCGCGCCAGGCGCAGTGGATTACGGGTGGCGGCGCTATTCATCGATTTGGATCGATTCAAGGACGTCAACGACACACTGGGCCATCGCATCGGCGACGAATTGTTGCGCGAAATGGGACGTCGGCTGCTGGTGGCGATTCGAGAAAGTGATTTGTTGGTGCGCCTGTCCGGCGATGAATTCATGTTGGTCATCGAGCACATGAGTGACCTCGAAACACCGCAACGGGTCGCGACAAAACTCTTGGGGGAAATTTGTCGACCTATCAATATTGAGGGCCATGAAATTCATATTACCGGCTCCATTGGCATCAGCCTGTTTCCGGACGACGCCAGTGACACCGAATCATTGTTAAGAAACGCCGATATGGCAATGTACTGCGCCAAGAACATCGGAAAAAATACCTTTCAGCCGTTCACCAACGATATGGCCGAGCGCAGCAGCAAAATGCGCTTGTTGGAAAACGCCTTACGCGCAGCCATCACACGGGATGAGCTCAAGCTTGCTTACCTACCAAAAGTTGATATTGCGAGCAATCAAATCGTTGGGGTCGAGGCGCTAATCCGCTGGGACCATCCGACCCGCGGCGAATTGCTGCCTCACGAATTTCTGGAGCTGGCGGAAGAAACCGGTCTGGTGCATGACATTGGCCTCTGGGTACTGGACTCGGCATTACAACAGTTGCGTCAATGGCAAGATAGCGGCATTACCAACATCAAGATTGCGATCAATTTATCCGCGGGACAATTCCGCGCCAGTCATTTGACCGAGCGCATTCGTGAGCGCATCGTGCGTTTTGGGGTTGACGCCCGTAACCTTGAAGTTGAAGTCACCGAGACGGGACTTTTTTGTGACCCGGAAGGCGTCGGTCGCACCCTGAGTGGGTTACGAGAACTTGGCATTACGGTCGCCATTGATGACTTTGGCACCGGTTATTCCAGCCTTTCCCATCTAAAGCGCTTCCCGATTGATACACTCAAAATTGATAAATCATTCATCGCCGATTTGTTGACCGATGCAGACGATCGCGCCATCGTAACCGCTGTGATTGCCTTGGCCAAGGCGCTTGAAATCAACGTGATTGCCGAGGGCGTTGAGACCGAACCCCAACGCGCCATGCTTATGAAAATGGGTTGCCACGCTTATCAGGGCTTTTTGTTCGCCAAGCCGCTCAGTCCGGCGGACATAACTGCCCTCTTACGGAAAAAAATTCACTAAAGTCGTTTGTTGGCGGCTGTTTTCCGGCCTTTTTGCCTTAATTGGCGCGCCACGCCTAGCGTTTTAAATTTGCAGGGATAACGGCCGCCCGTAGATAAATCGCCATCGACCACAGGGTCAGAATTGCCGCGACCCAAATCAACAGACTGCCAATTAGACGGCAATTGATGATGTCAAACAAAAAGCCGTCATAAATCAAAAACGGAATGGCAACCAACTGCGCGACGGTTTTGATTTTGCCCATCAATGAGACGGCGACACTTTTTGATTGTCCCAAATGTGCCATCCATTCGCGCAACGCGGAAATAGTGATCTCTCGTCCAACAATAATCAGCGCCACAACGGCATCGACCCGCCCCAACTCCACCAACACAATGAGCGCCGCCGCAACCATTAACTTGTCGGCGACCGGATCAAGAAACGCGCCAAATGCGGACGTTTGATTCAACTTGCGCGCCAGATAACCATCAAACCAATCCGTGATGGCGGCCGCAATAAAAATAGCGGTGGCAATGATATTGGCGGTATGCTGCGACACCCAATCCCATTGCGGGAAATACAAAACGACGACAAAAAGTGGAATCGCGGCAATACGCAGCCAAGTTAACAGATTGGGAATATTCATTTGCATGATTGAAATTACATCACACTAATGTAGTTCGTTATAAATTGTTTCGGCCAATTCATGTGAAATTCCCTCAACATTGGCCAAATCTTCGACGCTGGCCGATACGACGCCTTGCAAACCGCCAAATTGTTGCAACAATGCTTTGCGACGTTTGGGGCCGATGCCTTTGACGTCTTCCAGTGTTGAGGTCTTGCGTTTTTTACCGCGCCTGGCGCGGTGGCCGGTGATGGCAAACCGATGTGCTTCGTCACGAATTTGTTGCACCAGATGAAAGCCGGCATTGTCGTTGGGCAAATGCAGCTCCTCGCGTGGGCGGACACCGTGCACACCAAAAATGAGTGTCTCCAGACCGGGTTTGCGATCTTCCCCCTTTGCCACACCAATCAGCAAAATATCCGCCAGCCCCAATTCACTCATGACCTCTTCGGCCACACTGAGCTGACCCTTGCCACCGTCAATCAAAATCAAGTCAGGGCGCAATCGGGGTGTGGTTTCATCTTCGGGTGGCGCGGCAATTTTTTTGTAGCGTCGGGTCAACACATCGCGCATCGCCGCGTAGTCGTCACCTGGCGTGATGCCGGTGATGTTGTAGTGACGGTATTGCGACGCCTGCATGGCACCCTTATCGAACACCACGCACGACGCCACGGTGGCTTCGCCCAT
>JANPNU010000620.1:0-2854 GCA_031427615.1 Burkholderiales bacterium | reverse complement strand
GGGCACGGCAAAGCCGCCGAACACCCGGAATATTTTGAACATATTCTCGATAAAATTCGTAATGTGTCCGAATGGTTGATTGTCGGCCCCGCCAATGCCAAACTGGCGTTTGCAAAACATATCGGCAAGCACCATGCGAATCTGCTGGATCATTTGATTGGTGTCGAAACAGTTGATCATCCGACCGATGGCCAGCTTCTCGCTTACGCAAAAAAATATTTTCGCGCGGCGGATCGGATGTCGGGCGGACAAACGCTGGCCTGACAAGCATACGACGCAGGGCCACCCTTGACATCCTCCCCGCCCTTGGCCTCTGGCCGCCGCTTTTGCGGGAAGGACGGGAATTCCTACGGCGCTCAAACAAAAACTGCTTGAGTCGCTTTGGTGGGTTCCTGCTTCTCAGAGCAGCCCGACTGCACCATCTCTCCACAGGCTAACAAGCGGTGGCCCCGCTCTAAAACATTGATCGCGCCGACAACGTCGGCGTGATTCTCATATCCACAATCGACACACAAGAACTTCGCTTGTGTGTCGATTGTCTTTCGATACGTGTCCGCAGATTGTTGATGATGTTGCGGGCAACGCACCAACACAAAACCGGTTTGCATAGCAGCATCGTCTGGAGCTACGCAAATGCGACCATTCCCCGCTATTTGCGTGACGTGATCATCACCGAATACGGCGTGGCCGACTTGCGTGGTCAGGCAGACAACGAAGTAATCAAACGACTATTGGCCATTGCCGATTCGCGTTTTCAACCGCAACTGCTGAAAGACGCCATCGCCGGCGGCAAACTCGAGGCCGGTTATGAAATTCCGCTTCGCTACTGCAACAACCTGCCCGCCATGCTCGATGAAAAATTACATCCATGGAGCCGCGCGGCGATTTTGCCGGACTTCCCGTTTGGAACCGATCTGACCGAGGACGAATTACACATTGTGCGGGCGCTTAAACGGCTCAAACACGCAAGTGAACATCCGACCGAACTGGTGCGGCTCGCGGTCACGAGTTTGTGGGAAGGCAAAGAGGCACCGCACGCCTATCTAGAACGGCTGGGTCTGGCTGAGGCAAAAAGTTTTCGTGACATGTTTATCAGGAAATTATTTGCCGGAAACCTTCAGGTTGACGGCAATCATCACTGCACACAAACCTTCAGGATGACGGCATTCGTCACTACGCGGCGATCACCTCGGCGACCGGCACGTACACCAACAATTGCGCCTGGGCGACCGGCTCACACGTCACCTTGCCATGTGCAACATTCAGCCCTGCAGCCAGATGCACGTCGTCTCGCATCGCCTGTTTCCAACCTTTATCCGCCAGCGCCAGGGTAAACGGCAGCGTGACATTATTCAATGCGAAGGTTGAGGTTCGCGCCACCGCGCCCGGCATATTGGTCACACAATAATGCACCACGCCGTGCTCCACAAAGGTCGGATTGGAGTGTGTGGTGGGGCGCGATGTTTCCGCGCATCCGCCCTGGTCAATCGAAATATCCACAATCACACTGCCCTGCTTCATGCTTTTAACAATGGCGCGGGTGATGAGCTTTGGCGCAGCCGCGCCGGGAATCAACACGGTGCCAATCAGCAAGTCGGCCCGCGCGGCGTAGTGGGCAATGTTGGCGCTATTAGAAAACACGGTGCGCACGCGACCATCGAATTCGACGGCAACACGTTTTAAAACATCGGCACACCGATCCAACACCGTCACGTCGGCACCCATGCCCAGCGCAATAATCGCCGCGTGGGTTCCGGAAACACCGCCACCTAAAATGACCACCTCGGCCGGTGCCACACCGGGCACCCCGCCCAACAATACACCACGGCCACCGGCCGGGGCCTCGAGTGCACGCGCACCAACTTGTGGTGCCAGCCGACCGGCGACTTCCGACATGGGGGTCAGCAACGGCAACGCGCCGCGCGCGGACGTCACCGTTTCGTAGGCAATACAAATCGCATTGGATTGAATTAAGTCCTGCGTTTGTTCAGCATCGGGAGCAAGATGCAAATAAGTGAACAACACTTGATCGGCGCGCAATCGTTTGCGTTCAACCGCCAGCGGTTCTTTAACTTTCACAATCATGTCGGCCCGCGCAAAAATTTCCTCCGCACTGGCAACCATTTCCGCACCGGCCGCAATATATTCTTCGTCCGGAAGTCCGGCTCCCAGCCCCGCCCCGCGCTCGATCAACACCTGGTGACCACGCGCCACCAATTCATGAACCGCACCGGGAATCATCCCAACACGGCGTTCGTTATCCTTGAGTTCTTTTGGCGTGCCGACAATCATGAGACTCTCCTGAAGAATGGGCTGCGTCATTCTCCAACAAAAATTAGCCAATATGACAAATAAAAAACTCGTTTATTGGCGCGCGTCTCGCGTTTGTTTTGGCTGAAACTCCGCGTCATTCGGACACTTTGCAATTGGGAACTTATAAAAACCAATCCCTTACCGGCGCCCCGCGGGATACTCTGCGATAAAGGCCGCTAGCCAATTTTTGATTGCCATGGACACCACAACAGAAATGGGACCCCTGCCCCGGCTTTAACCTGCCTATTTCACGGGCTCACGGGTCGGTCCTGCTCTGCTTCGTGGCTTGCCAGTGAAATTTCAGCGCATTTTGCATGTCCAATTTGGTTTTTATTCAACAGCGGGCCTTTGCGCGCGATAGCAGGCCGCTGAACATGCACTTTTCCGTTTTCTTGCCGTGCTCATTTGCCCACTACGGCCAGCTATGCCGTGGTCAGTCGAACGAAAAATCACCCGCCCATCGACTCGGAAAGCCCTGCATGGCTTTCCGGTTCAGCGGGCGCGGCGCGTGCGCCGCGAATTACCCGCTTCACCTCATCGA
>JANPNU010000619.1:0-6749 GCA_031427615.1 Burkholderiales bacterium | reverse complement strand
TGGCGCGATCATGCAACTCACCCTTGTATTGAATCGGCCCCCAATCCACTGTTTGCGCGGCGAGCAGGATGTGGGCGGCGTCTTCGACTTCGGAGTGATCGGGTTTCATCGCGTCGACAATCGGTTGAATCTGCGCGGGATAGATCGACCACATGCGCAAAAACCCAAACTCATTGCGTGCCCGCATCGCGTCGGCTTTGACCACCTCGGCATTTTTCAGGTCCAGACAAACGTTATGGGTGGGCACCACACCGTTTGCCAGTGCGGCCGCCACCACTTCGGCCTTGGCGCGGGCGATGAGTCGATGCTCAAACTGACCGGGTGAGCGCATCGCCGACGCCGGGATTGCGCCGTGATGGGCCGACACAAAATCCATCAAACCAAAATCGAGCACCTCGACATTTGGCAATGCGGCGATTTGATGCACGTCACGTAACGCACCGTGCGTTTCAACCAATATATGAATGGGAATTTCACGGTCGATATTATTTTTTGCCGCCGTCACCCGCACGTAGGTAATCATTTCTTTTGCATCGGCCAATGAGGTTGCCTTGGGAATGGTGATGTAACGTAATACGTTACCCGCCCCACCAACCAGAATTTCAATATCCTGGCACCAGTGTGGGCTGGAAAAATCGTGAATGCGGGCGCCCGCCATTTTGAATTTATTGGCGTCACTATTAACGACCCGCACAATCATTTCGGCGTGTTCCTTTTCCTGTCCCGCCGGAGCGCCGTCTTCACAATCACAGGTGATGTCAAAAATCGGGCCGAGGGCGTCTTGCAGCGCAAGCGCCTTGCCGATCAGCTTTTCGCTGCCGGCAAAATGTTCACACGAGGCGATGACCGGAAATGGTTTTTCACCGGCAAACAGGGCAGACTCAGGATGGACAAGTGACATGGACAAGGCCTTGAATGGTTACGAACGACGGGGCATTAAAACAGTGTAGTCGAGCGAAAGCACCTGATTTTCAGAGTGTTCGCCTATGGATTCAGCGTTACCGGGTTCGATGTTTTTGTAGCCGGATAACTTGATCCGCAACGCGCCAAAATGATTGTTGATTGGCCAGGCCATCAATACCTTTGACGTCGCATAAAGGGTATCGCCAGCAAACACCGGCCGATGATGTGTGCCACCGTTAATGGCCAAAATGGATAGCGCATTTTCAAGTCCGTCATACGCCAACGCCCGGCAGATCGAGATGACCTGGCCACCGTAAATCAGACGTTTGCCAAAGCGGCCATGTTGCATATGGTGCGCATCAAAATGCACCCGCGCGGTATTTTGATAAAGCTTGGTGGCGAGTGTGTGATCGGTTTCGTCGATGGTCATCCCGGCCGGATGGTGAATGGTCTCCAGCGCGTTTGTGGCATCGAAGTCCGCAGCGAGGTCTTGAAAATCTGGCGCTGAAAAATCATTCCACAAACGACGGCTGCCGGTGGTTGTTTCGAGGTTTGGTGACGGTTTGATGAATGCCGGCAAGGCGTGGGTGGCGCGATCAACACCGCCGGCAAACTGGGTAATGCCCACCGGTTCGGCGACCGCGTCGGGGCTCGCCTGGCGCCGATGCACCATCACCCATCGTACCCAGGTCAAAACCAATTCATCACGCTGGTTAAAGGCATTGGAGCGGACATAAATCACGCCGCTTGTTCCCTTGGAATTTTCACGCAGACCAATAATTTCCGTCTCGGCGCGGATGGTGTCGCCAATGTAAACCGGCTGCACAAACCGGCAATCGGCATACCCCAGATTCGCAATCGCGTTGTAAGAAATATCCGCAACGGTTTTGCCAAAGGCAATATGAAAAACCAATAAATCATCGACCGGCGCGGATGGGTAGCCAAGGGATCGGGCAAAGGGATCACTACAGTGAAGCGGATTGCGCGAGCCGGTCAGCGCCAGATAAAGCGCGGTATCACCGTGTGTGATGGTGCGCGGTGTGGCGTGGACAAATTTTTGTCCGAGGGTGTAGTCTTCGAAAAAATATCCGGTGATGGGTCGCATGGACGTGGCCTCAGGCGTCTTCCAAATCTTTAATCATTTGCGCCAAGGCGATAATGCGTTTGGATGCGGCCACATGATGGCCTTCTACCAGACGACCGTTGAGCATGACCGTGCCGCGGCCATCACGATGCGCCACTTCCAACGCCTCAATCACTTCGTAGGCCGCGGCAATTTCATTTGCCTTGGGTGTGAATGCGTCATTGCAGTAGGCGAGCTGGTTGGGGTGCACCAGAGATTTGCCGTCAAATCCCAGATCACGACTCAGGCGACACGCCATTTCAAAAGAGTGCATATCCTTGATGTCGATGCTGATGCCATCCACCACCGCACGTTTGTACGCACGCCCCACCAGCAACACGTGTGATAACGAATATTGCAAAGGCAATCGCTCCGGTGTTTTGCGACCATGCAATTGGGTAATCAAATCCGATGTGGCCATGATCAGGCAGGCGATACGATCAGACGCGGCGGCAATCTCCTCGGCGCGTAATACCGCCAGCGGACTTTCAATCATCACCATGATGGGTAGATGGGAGCCGCCGACCGCATCCAGCGCGGCCAGCGCATCGAGCACGTCCTGACGCGATTCGACATTGGGAAACAATACTGCATCGACACCAATATTGGCGATCGCTTTGACGTCGTCCATGCCCCACGGCGAGTCAAGATCGTTCACCCGTACCACCCGCTCACGTCGGCCGTAACCGCCGGCTAGAATCGCCTCGACCACCTGATTGCGGGATGTCACCTTGTTTTCCACCAGCACGGAATCACCCAGGTCAAAGATGACCGAATCAACTTTGGCAGACCGTGCCTTGTTCAAAAAACGCTGAAAGCAACCAGGCACATATAACATGGAACGGCGGGGGCGAAGGAATGGGGTCATTAACGAAAATTTGGTGAGAGGTGAGGATTCGACGCTGGTCATTATGTAGGTAGTTGTGTTTGAAATTGTGTCGGCAAATGCAGGGTCAAACGTACTGCTGTTGCATTGCAACAATTGTACGGTTATGTTTTGAAAAGTCAATAAGACTTATATCTTATATAAGACATAAATGGTGGAATGATGATAATATTTCGCCATGTCCACACCATCATCGTCGCGCGCCGCCACGTCCGCCACTCCCAATTATCAACCGTTGTATGAGCAGATCAAGGCGCTCATTACGCGCAGCCTGGTGTCAGGCGAGTGGAAGCCGGGCGAGGTTATTCCCTCGGAAATGGAGTTGGCGACACGTTTTGGTGTCAGTCAGGGCACCGTGCGCAAAGCCATCGATGCGTTGGCCGCGGAATTTATTGTCGTGCGGCGGCAAGGCAAGGGTACATTTGTCGCCACCCATACCGCACCGAGCCAGCAATATCGTTTTTTAAGAATTCGCCATGACAACAGCGATCGTTCTGCCGAAGACAGCGCGGCGGATCATCCCATCACCGCATTTATCGGTCTCGACAAAATCAAGGCCGACGCCAAAACCGCTGCCAAACTCGCCTTGCGCGTGGGCACTCAGGTATTGGTGGTGAAACGTGCCTTGGTATTTGGTGGGCGGCCGTTGATTTTTGACCAGATTCATCTCGCCAACGCCGACTTTCCGGGATTAAACATGGCGGCGCTGGAAGCGTCGCGTGGTTCAATCTACAGCTTTTTGGAAACCGCCTACGGTGCACGCATGATCCGTGCCGACGAAAAAATCAAGGCGGTGGCCGCTGATCGTGTGTCGGCGAAATATTTGAAAGTGCCGATCGGCACACCCTTGCTGAGTGTCGACCGGGTTGCCTATACCTATGGCGATAAACCGGTTGAGTGGCGCCGGGGCCTGTGTTTGACGGACGGATATTCGTACATAAACGAATTGGCATAGACTTTCAAACGCCAAACGCCAAACGCCAAACGCCAAACGCCAAACGCCCAACACGCTACACTTAGCGTGTGAATTTTGAGTTTGGGTTGATCCGTATCAAATGTGACCAATGCCAAATCACCAGAATGGAGTTTCGTTCCGGGTGAGTTGCGATGTGCCCGGTTGTGACCAATTTCCCGAGCAGAGGCTTATGAATCTTTCCAATCCACGTTCGCCTGATCCGATTATTGACCCCGCCACCAAGGTGGCAGGTGCCGATTTACCCGCGCAAATCATTTCTACCGAGGTGCTGCTGGAGAAATATGCGAAGGGCAATGAAACAACCGTGCGTGCGGTTCGGTTGCGGGTAGCGGCGGCATTGGCGCAGAACGAGCAGGCCGATGGGCGGGCCCAATGGGAGAAACAATTTTTGGATGCGCAAGAGCGGGGTTTCATTCCGGCCGGCCGCATCAATTCGGCCGCCGGAACCACGTTGTCGGCAACACTGATCAATTGTTTTGTGCAGCCGGTCGGTGACTCGATCACCGAGGTCATTGACGGCACGCCTGGCATTTATACCGCACTTGCCGAGGCGGCCGAGACCATGCGTCGCGGCGGTGGCGTCGGCTACGATTTTTCGGCCATCCGCCCGTCCGGGGCGTGGGTGCGGGGAACGGATTCGCGCGCCAGTGGCCCGGTTTCATACATGAAGGTATTTGACCGGTCATGCGAGACGGTCGAGTCGGCCGGTGCGCGGCGTGGTGCACAAATGGGGGTGTTGCGTTGTGACCATCCCGATATTGAGACTTTTATTCATGCCAAGGACGGCGGCGGCTTGACCAACTTCAATATTTCTGTGGGGGTCACCGACGCCTTTATGCAGGCGGTTGAGTCGGACTCGGAAATTGAGCTAGTTCATCGTGCCGAACCCGCCAAGGATGTCATCGACGCGGGCGGGTACCAGCGCCAAGACGGGCAGTGGGTGTATCGAAAATTATCGGCACGTGAATTGTGGGGGCAGATCATGCAATCGACCTACGATCACGCCGAACCGGGCATTCTGTTTTTGGATCGGATCAACCGCGACAACAATTTAAATTACTGCGAGACCGTTGCCGCCACCAATCCGTGCGGCGAGCAGCCGCTGCCGCCTTATGGCTGTTGCTGTTTGGGTTCGATTGACCTGACGCGGTTTGTCACGGCCGCATTTAAACCAAACTGCACGTTTGAATTTGCCAGCTTTGGTGAGGTCATTGATGTCGCGGTGCGTATGCTCGACAACGTATTGGATGTGTCGGCATGGCCACTGGCGGCGCAACAGGCCGAGGCCCAATCCAAACGCCGTATCGGCTTGGGTTTTACCGGGCTGGGCGACGCGCTCGCCATGCTGACATTGCGTTATGACGGCCAGGCCGCGCGTGATATGGCGGCAAAGATTGCCATGTTTATGCGTGATCGGGCGTACGCGGCCTCCGTCACACTGGCCAAACAGCGTGGCGCGTTTCCATTGTTCAATGCCGATCTTTATTTGGCGAACGGAAATTTTGCGTCGCGTTTGCCGGCGCCATTGCGTGAATCGATTCGCAAACACGGCATTCGCAATTCGCATTTGTTGTCGATCGCGCCGACCGGCACCATTTCGTTGGCGTTTGCGGACAACGCTTCCAACGGCATCGAGCCGCCGTTTTCCTATACTTACCAACGCAAAAAACGTACGGCGGACGGCACCCATAAGGTTTATTCGGTCGAGGATCACGCCTGGCGACGCTTTCGCCATGAGGGCGGCAATGTTGATCAACTGCCGGACTACTTTTGCACCGCGTTGGAAATCTCCGCGTCGGCACATTTACAAATGGTCGCCGCGGTCGCGCCGTATATTGACACCGCCATTTCCAAAACGGTGAACGTCCCGGAAGACTATCCGTACCAAGATTTTGAGAATCTGTATATCGACGCATGGAAATCCCAACTGAAAGGTATTGCCACTTATCGACCGAACAATGTGCTGGGTTCGGTCTTGTCCGTCACCCCGGCCACAGCCATCCCGGCCGGCCCGGTGCTGAATCACAATCCGCGTTTGTCGATTGATTCGTTGCCCGCACCGGTGCTGGCTTCATTGCGTTGGCCGGGCAGACCGGAATTGCCCGACGGCAATGATGCCTGGACCTATATGATCGAGTCGCCACAGGGGCGCTTTGCGTTGTTTGTCGGCCACATCGAGGACGATGGCAAAGCGTTTCCGTTTGAAGTCTGGGTGAATGGCACCGAGCAGCCACGCGGCCTCGGGGCGGTGGCAAAAACCTTGTCGATGGACATGCGCGCCAATGATCGTGGCTGGCTGGCGTTGAAACTGGATGTGTTGACCGGCGTGGGTGGCGACGAACCGTTTGATATGCGTTTTCCACCGACCGGTGAAAAGAAACGTATGCCCAGTGTGGTGTCGGCGATTGGCCAGGTGATTCGCCATCGTTGTGCGCGTCTCAAGGCATTTGCCGGTAGTGGCGCCACGCCGGTACTGGACGCAATGTTCTCGGTCGCCGAGCCGCGCACCGGTGCCGACGGCACCTTGTCGTGGACGGTGGACGTCGCCAATGCGGCGGCGGGAGATGAATTTATATTGGGGCTGAAGGAAATCACCTTGCCGGATGGCAGCACCAGACCTTACTCAATGTGGTTGTCCGGTCAATATCCACGCGCGTTGGACGGGCTTTCGCGGATTTTGTCGTTGGATATGCGGGTGATGGACCCGGCTTGGATCGGTATGAAACTGCGCAAATTACTCAATTACGCCGAACCGTTGGGTGACTTTATGGCGTTTGTGCCGGGGGAGCGGCGGCAGCAAAATTGGCCGTCCACAGTTGCCTATGTCGCACGCTTACTCATTCATCGTTACACCATGTTGG
>JANPNU010000618.1:0-2599 GCA_031427615.1 Burkholderiales bacterium | reverse complement strand
CTCTGCCGCATCTGCTTACCGCCGTGCACGACCACGAGCCGTGGCGACAGATGCGGGGGATCATGACGCACGGCGTCCATCTTCGCGCTTTTGCGGTTGGATCCATGCTGGGCCTGAACACAAATCCGGCATCCTTTTGTGCGATATGACATTGATGGCAGGCGGTCGCAGCATTAGCACCGACAGCACGTTCGGTTTTGCTGTTGCTTTTGAATCCCTCGTAACCCCAACCGCTGGTAGCGGCGTATTTTTTTGCATCTCGATGCATCACGCCGACCACTTTGCGGTTGCCTTCGGTTACCGCATTATCCGCCGACTTGGTCTCGAGCAAATCAAAAACAATCATCGCGCCGTCGGGCCATTTGCCGCTCTTGTAGCCTTGTATGGCCGCCTTGTTGGCATACAGATGATGAATGCCGCCGAACGCGTCATAGAGCCCGTGGCCGGGGTTGATGATCATCGACTTAACGTGGTGCCAATCGCGGTAGCCTTCCGGGTACGGCACGGCGGCGGTCTGCGCGCTGGCGGCGCCTACTGTGATGGTGGCGAGCAGCATGGCACCGCGAATGACCCTGGAAATAGTTGAACGCATGTAAAGCTCCTTTCGCATAATATGGGAAGACAACACGGATACTCTACGTCGCGATATGGCGGCGCTCAAGCAGGCACAAAACCGTGGGGTGGGCACTTTTTGGTGTCTCTTGTTGATCACAAACGAATTATTTTTTTGCGGCATTTTATCGATATGGAAAAACCAAGCGTACATCAGATGGTCGAGAGTATTATTGGCTGCAAATGGTCGTTGACCGTGCTTAGCCTGGTCCGAAAAGGGGTGCGCCGCCCGGGCGAAATGGAGCACGCCATCGACGGCTTGAGCGGAAAGGTGTTGAACGAACGGCTGTTGAAACTGATGCGCTTTGGCATACTCGCGAAGGAGACTTTTGCCGAGGTGCCGCCACGGGTGGAATATCGCCTGACACCATTCGGTGAACAATTCGGCAAATTGATCGATGATGTGGATGAACTACACGCAACAATGCAGACTGCGCCGCGCGCGGATTGAAGCAATTAATGGAGCCAGGCTCGCCTTTCCCGTTCGCCGCGTTCGGCGCGTTTGTCGATATCGGTGTGCATCAGGATGGCCTGATCCACATCTCGGCGCTGGCCGAAAAATTTGTCAAAGACGCACACGATGTGGTCAAGGCCGGACAGGTGGTGAAAGTGAAAGTGCTCGAAATCGACATCAAATGCCAACGCGTGGCGCTGACCATGCGGCTGAACGACACCGCAAATAAAAGTGCAAACGCTAATAGTGGCGCTGGTTTTCAGGCAAAACCATTGCAAACGGCGCGCCAAATGGCGGGTTTGAAATCTGGTTCTCCGCAAAGTGGTAATGCAATGGCGGAGGCGTTTGACAAATTGGCGAAGTTGAGGGGGAAGGGTTAGATCACTTGTTGCCTGATGGCGAGTGGCTATGTAAAGGTTTGATATTTACAGGCAGGCTATCATTCAGTCTCATCACGCCCCCGGAAAGCATATGCTGGATTTTCGATCACTGCATTTAGCCACCGCGTTGCTAGCCGAGGCGCTAGACGAGGCCAAGTTGCGGCCAGATGATCATCAGCATTGGGGACAGACCACGTTTATTCACAGAAACCCTCGCCGCCTAGTGGATGCATTCGCCTTCTCCAAAACAATCGTGGTCAGTCCCCAATTATTCTAGAAGGTCCTCCGCTCTTGCCAAGCAAACTTGGGAGAACTCGTTCAAGAAATTGGTATCAAGATGCGCCGACTCTCTTTCATAGACGTACCTCCAATCGGTGAAAGCGTCTGCAACACTCCCAAGCCGTTCGGAAAATACGCTTGCGTTCAGTTGCATCCGTTCAACAATTGACCGCTGATCGGCAGGCTAAGCTGAAACCGCTGCCGCGGCGTGTCGCCGATTCACCCACAACACAGAAACATCAAGCGTGCCCAGGTGACTGGGGGCGAACACAAAGGCGGGGGCATTCGCCCCCTTCTCATTGCTACTTTGCTTTATCTTCCACCGCGTCGAGAGGCAACTCAAACGCAATGAAGAGGATGCAAGGCTCTTTGCTCGCACACTTTCCACTGTGCGGCTTTCTGGCGGGGCCGTAGGCGTAGCTGCCGGGTTTGAGAATCGCCGTTTTCTGGCCGTCGTAAGTAACATGTAGTTCACCGGCGACCAAAATCATGCGCTCAGCGGACGTGTGCCAATGGCGGGGCAGGTCCGATTTACCCGGGATCTTGAAAAATACGTCGAGATTATTCTTGGCGGGGTCGCCATTTAGAACCGCAATGCCGCAACCTTTGGGCAAAAACGGCGGGCAAGGGTTCCATTTCAGATCCGCATCTTTTGCAGTTCGCGTTATCGCCATTTCAGTGACGGGCTTGGCGATTGTTACCGGAGCAGGCGCTGGTGCTGGTGCTGGTGCTGCTACTGGCGCCGGTGTCGGCTGAAGTATGTGCTTCAGTTTGTGTTTCATTCGCTTCTGGTGCTGTGACGACAATGCCCGTGATGCTCTGTGCATCCATGGTCATGACGCTGCCATGTCTGCCATGCTGTGGTTCGATCAAC
>JANPNU010000617.1:0-5366 GCA_031427615.1 Burkholderiales bacterium | reverse complement strand
GCCGGTTTTGTAGTCATCCAGAATGCTTTGCATCAATACCTTTACCCGCGCAGCAATGTCGCCACGCCCTTCATACAAAACATAATCCATCTTGCTGCTACCCACCACCTCGCGCATCGCCGTTTCCGCAACCTGGCGCACCGCCTCATCCGGGCTGCGATTATTAAACAGATACTCCTCCGGACTCTTTAGTAAATACTGCACGGCAAACTGCAAATCAACGATATTTTGGTCCTCTGTCAACATCAGCGCCTCTTCCTTCATTTTGGTCTTCTGATTGTTACGATGACCAACTTCAATTGCGCGTAAATTTTGAATGTTGACCACTTCCACTGTTTCGAAAGGATACGGCCAACGCCAACGCGGACCAGGCGATGATGTTTGAGAATATTTACCCAAACGCAATTCCACACCGCGACTGCCCTCCTCAACAATGTAAAAACCGGTGGCCAGCCATACCGCCAGCGCCAAACTTGCGGCCAGCGCAAAACCGCCACCCATCGCCGCGCCGGACGGCGGTTTGAAACCACCATCGCCGCGGTTGTTGCCGTCGCCGCCGGGCTTTTGTCCAAAAATGCCGGCGATTTTTTGCGTGAACTTTTTAATTATTTGATCGAGGTCGGGCGGGCCGTCGTTATTACCACCACCGCTGCCACCGCCGCCACTTCGTTTACCCCATTGCGGATCGTTAAGCGACATTTCCGACAGCCCATCGCCAGCCGCCTGGCGTTTTGTGAATCGACGCGCATCTGGCGACAAATACAAATGACGCAGACGCACGATGGGATACGCCAATAAGGCGAGTACAACCGAGACAATTTTGATCAATAACAATCGTGGAATCGACCGCATAACACAACTCCGAAACAATGAATCAATGAAATGTTGACCGAAAAGCTGCTGGTAAGACCTGGTCAACGGTTGGTGAAGATTGGGTGCCACAATTTGCGATTGGTTCAGATTGCAACAACTCATCGTCGGCAAATAATGGTGCTCCAGTATTCGGTGTTGCATATTCCAATAGCGCACAGCGTAGCTGATCAATTCCAGCCCCGGTCATGGCGCTTAATCGAACTTCTGAAATTTTACCACTCTCATCTCTGAATATCGACGCAAGTGAATTGCCTTCCAGCCTATCTATTTTGTTCAGAATCCGTATCTGCGGAATATGATCTGCACCAATTTCAGTGAGTACTTTTTCAACGTCGTCAATTTGTTGCTCCCGCGCTGGATTGGAGGCATCGATTACGTGCAGCAGTACGTCGGCCTCAAGCGCCTCGGTCAAGGTGGCATGAAATGATGCGACCAAGCCATGCGGCAATTCCCGAATAAACCCGACGGTGTCCGAAATCGTCGTATTGCATGACGGGGTTAAAAATACCCTACGGGTGGTCGTGTCCAGTGTTGCAAACAGCTGATCCGCCACGTAGGTGTCCGCCCGTGTCAGACGATTAAACAGAGTCGATTTGCCGGCGTTGGTGTAACCAACTATTGACACCGTAAAAGCGTCGGTGCGGTTACGCCCGGAACGCTGGGTAGATCGCTGACGTTCAAGCTTCGCAAGCCGTGTTTTCAGCCGTTTAATTCGCTCCCCCACCAGACGCCTGTCGATTTCAAGCTGCGTTTCACCCGGCCCCCCGCGTACCCCAATTCCACCCCGCTGGCGTTCAAGATGCGTCCAGCCCTTTACCAAGCGGGTCAGCAAATGCTGCATTTGCGCCAATTCGACCTGCAACTTGCCCTCAGCCGTTCGGGCGCGCTGGCCAAATATTTCGAGTATCAGGTCGGTGCGATCCATGACCCGCACCTTGTCGGCGCCAAGAATTCTTTCGATGTTGCGAATTTGAATGGGCGATAACTGATGATCAACAACAACCAGCGTCGATTCGAATTGATCGACCAGTATTTTCAGCTCTTCGACCTTGCCGCTTCCAGCGAACGTCGCGGCGGCGGGCTTTTGCCGCTTGCCGGTGAGGCTGGCCACAACAGTTGCACCCGCGGTGGTAATAAGTTCACGGGCTTCGGCAATACGCATCTCGACCTGTCCGTCACCAAAATCAAGCACGAGTAACACGGCATTAACGGGACTGGTGGTGGTGGAGGGAAATGGTGGCTTCAAATGTTCACATTATTTAATAAGGCAGACGATTCGCGCCGACTGCCTGCCGGCAACCCGACGAAATCGACCGAGAGTGGCATAGCTAATCAATGATATGGGGGGGTTAGCCACAATTCCAAGCGTACGTCAGCGCCGGTGCGCGAATTCCAGCAATAAATTGACGAACGACCGCTATACCCGTTGGGTCCCGAAAAACGAATACGAACTGTCGAACCGACAACACTGTTACGGTGATGCACACATCGATCGTCAGATTCAGCAGCGCCTCAAGGGATAGCGGAGGTGGCCGAGGTTTTGCACTCTCCCGTGCGCGAACTGATTAATTTTCGGCAGGTGCGTCAAACGGCACCGACACCGCACGCGCCGGAACCACGGTGGATATCGCGTGTTTATAGACCATCTGCGTAACGGTGTTTTTTAACAGCACAACATACTGGTCAAACGACTCAATCTGACCCTGTAGTTTGATGCCATTGACCAGATAAATCGAAACGGGGACATGTTCCTTACGCAAAATATTCAGGAACGGGTCTTGTAGAAGTTGCCCTTTTGTACTCATATTATTATTCTCCAGCCTGGTTGTAGTCGACTCGTCCCACCAAACAATGGCGGGTTAAAAGAGCAATGCCAGGTAATTATGGCCTTATTTTAAAAATGCTGCACTGCGACAGATGGTACTCTGACATGTATTTGGTGTAATTGTTCCATTGAATCGTTGTTACTAATGGTGAATTGCCTTAGTCGACCATCATTTCAGTCAATGCCACCAGCACACAATATCAAAGTTGGTGTGGATTGGTAAAATTACCAGCACCCATACTTCCCATCACCCAATGCACCCTCAATTTCGCCGGTCAGGGCTGCATACTCTACAAATGGCCGCCATGAATTTGCTTAAGTTTTCCTCGAATTAGGCGTATTTACGCTTCATTCTGATCCGGCCACGACGCCGTTTATCCTCTTGACCCTTGGTAAGAGCCGGCGGCTTGCGACCACGAAACGGATTCGAGCCCTGCTTCAGTTCAACGCGCAATGGTGTGCCACGTAACTTGAAGGTCTCCATAAAGCGGCCCTCAAGGTATCGAATGTAACTTTCATGCACGCCATCCAGCCCTGAGCCATGCACAATCACCAATGGCGGGTTGTGTCCACCCTGATGCGCATAACGCATTTTTGGACGATGCAAGCCATTCAGCGGTGGTTGGTGCGCGGCCGTCGCAGCCATCAACGCGCGCGTCAGTTTGGGTGTGGAAAGCTTGGCCATGGCCGCATCAAAAGCATTGTCGACCGAGGAAAAAAGCGGATTCAAGCCCATACCATCTTTCGCTGAGATGGTATGCATATGCGCAAAGCTTAAAAAATGCAGTTTTCGATCAAAATCCGCCTTGGTACGCTCTCTCGTGTAATCATCCAAGTTATCCCACTTGTTGATGGCCACGACCAGTGCCCTGCCCGATTCAACAATAAAACCGGCGATATGCGCATCTTGCTCGGAAACTTCCTGTCTGGCATCCAGCACCAAAACAACCACATGACAATCGGCAATTGCTTGCAAGGTCTTGATTACAGAGAATTTTTCAACTGCTTCAAACACTTTTCCGCGCCGACGAATGCCTGCCGTGTCGATCAGGGTGTAATCCTTGCCATTGCGGTTTAGCGGTATAAAAATTGAATCGCGCGTGGTTCCCGGTTCGTCAAAGGCAATCACACGCTCTTCACCAAGAAGTTTGTTGACCAGCGTGGATTTGCCAACGTTGGGTCGGCCAATAATCGCGATTTTGGGGTGCTTCGGGTCATCCTCTTCCACGGATTCCGGGAAATTCTCCAACATATCTTCGATTAACTGCCGCACTCCCTCGCCATGAGCCGCCGAAATCGCCACCGGCGCGCCAAGCCCAAGCTCATAAAATTCCGCCGTGACGATATTTTCGTCCATGCCCTCAGCCTTGTTGACGGCAACAAGTAACGGAACCTGCCGCCCATCACCGTCGCGGTGAATGGTCTGGCGCAACCGTTCGGCAATAATCTTGTCCTGCGAGGTTAACCCCTGACGGCCGTCAACCACAAATAAGATGGCGTCTGCTTCGGCGACCGCCTGCAATGTTTGTTTGGCCATTTCGTGCAAAATGCCGTCAGTAACCTTTGGCTCAAATCCTCCCGTATCCACGACCAGGAACGGCTTGGACGCACCTCGGCCATGGCCATAATGGCGATCGCGCGTCAGCCCGGGCAGATCCGCCACCAAGGCATCGCGCGATTTGGTGAGGCGGTTAAACAACATCGACTTTCCGACGTTTGGCCGGCCGACAATAACAATGGTTGGTTTCATAATGATTAAAAAACGTTGGTGCGACATCGGGCTGGTTGCCCGGAATGAATTGGAACGACCAACGTTTTTGACTTTTCCGCTTGGCTGCTGGCTACTCGACTGCTGTTTCTATATTGAGTTGAAGATTAGATTGATTGCCGTCAACTACCGGACGGCGATCGCAAACACGCCGCCTCTTTCCGTTTGTGCAATAACCCGGCCACCACCCGATACCAGCGATACCACACGGCTGCCGTCGGTGGCAATCCGGCCGGTCAGTTCACCCGAGTCGGCGGCCAGCGAATGAATAAAGCCCAAGCGGTCGCCAAGCACGATGCGTCCTTGAACAACGACTGGCGTGCCGACGTCGCGATTTTGCAATTTTTCCTGCTTCCACACCGTGGCGCCTGACGTTTTGTCCAGCGCCACCACATTGCCATCGGTATCGGCCACATAAATATTTTTGCCGTCCACTGCCACACCATCGGCACTGGCAATGTCGCGCGTCCACAATACATTGCCGCTCAAAGTCTCCATGCAACCGGTACGCCCCTGATAAACAGCCGCACATACACGCGATTCGTCAATGACCGGCAATCCAGCCACATCAGCAATACGTTCCAGCTCGGTTGTGCCACGTGGCAATGAAATGGTTGCCTCCCACACCGGCCGCCCGCTGTCCAATTCAACTGCGATGACCTTGCCACCTGGAAATCCGGCATAAATTACATTGCGTGCCAAGGTCACACTCGCATTGGTTCGTAATGTCAACGCTGGCACTGCGCGGGTAAATACCCATTTACGTTTGCCATCAACACGATTAAGAGCAAACATTCGGCCATCTGCGGTTCGGACCACGACCGTGCCTTGCGCGACAAAGGGTGCGGCCAAAATTTCACCCCCCAGCGAGGTTTTCCAGAGTGACCGGCCAGAACCATC
>JANPNU010000616.1:0-3217 GCA_031427615.1 Burkholderiales bacterium | reverse complement strand
CAAAATGGTCTTCACGCCATTCACAACCAAGGTATGCCCGGCGTTGTGTCCACCTTGAAAACGCACCACGCCAACCACTTTTTCGGTCAGCCAGTCGACAATTTTTCCCTTACCTTCGTCACCCCATTGTGTGCCGATTACCACTACGTTTTTTTTCATGCCTTATCCTTGATTGGTACTACCTGCCACTGCCCATTGAGTAATTTCAATTCACGATCACACTCTATGGCTGAATTTTCTAACCGCTTGATTACCACTTCACCTTCGCACCGAAGCAAAGTCATTGCCGCCACGGCCGACTCGTCCGGATCCTTGGGGGCCAAAATTGGCGACCCTTTTGGAATTTTGTCCGGCACCAATGGAAGCAGCGCTTTTAAATCCATGGAAAAACCGGTTGCTGGGCGGGCACGACCAAAAACGCGACCAATATCATCGTATCGCCCCCCACGGCCGACCGCGTCACTGGCACCATCAACATACGCTGCAAAGGCAATGCCGCTTTCGTAGTTGAATCCACCTAATTCGCTTAAATCGATGGAAACACCAATACTGCGGGACATGAAATAGGCGACGACTTGCTCAAGCTCATCCAAGGCATGCATGACCCGGTCACTATTTGGCAACTCCCGTCTGGCTCGCTTAATGATGGTCGCACTGTCGGCACCATATCCGTACAAACCAGGTAAGGCAGTCAGACTTGATGTACGCCCACCATTCACACTCGAAAAATCGTTTAATGCCGGAACATCCTTTGCAGTGACGGCGGCAAAAAGCATTTCACGTTCACTACTGGATACGCCTGCATCATCCACCAACGCCCGAAATATTTCCGAATGTCCGATATCAATTTTTGCCTCATGAATCCCGAACGCGGCAAGCGTCTCAAGCATCAGTTGTTGCACCTCAATATCAGCGTCTATGCCGGCGTGACCGTACAATTCGGCGCCAACTTGAAACGGCTGCCGCGATTTTCCAAGACCTGAAGGCCGCGTATGCAACACACTTCCTGCATAACAAAGTCTGGTCACCCCGTCACGATTGAGAACATGGGCGTCAATTCTGGCCACCTGCGGCGTGGTATCCGCCCGCAGCCCCATCATTCGGCCAGATAACTGGTCAACCAGTTTAAAGGTCGCCAAATCCATGTCACGACCAACACCGGACAACAACGACTCTACGTATTCAAGCATCGGCGGCATCACCAACTGGTAGCCGTGCGACGCAAAGATATCGAGCGTAGTCCTGCGCATGCGCTCAAGTTTGCCTGCATCAGCAGGCAATATATCTTCAATATTTTCCGGCAACGCCCAAGCGGTCATTTCACTTCCCCTGACAACAAATCAATACAACAACGTCAGCAACATCAGTCCAATCATCATCGCCGAAAAACCAAAAAACCGGAGTTGCCCATCGGACAATTTCATCGCCTGCAGCATGGTTTCACGCCACTTCGCGGGCGTAATAAATGGCATGATGCCCTCAAAAATCATCATGAGCGCACCACCCGCGAGCAATACATCCCAGAAATCCATCGGCATTTTTGCCTAAAAAAATTAACGTCAAAAACGGGCAACAAAAACGGCGCGCTCTTTTCAGAACGCGCCGTTGGTGAATTATACGCACTTTCGCCCGTCTACGCAGCGCCGAAACATCAAACCGCGACACGCCGAAATATCAAACGCGCAACCCGCCAGACTCCTGGTGTGTGGTTATTTGCCGCGTCCGGGGTTCCGCAAATACTTGAAAAAATCGGAACTTGGCTCCAGCACCATCACATCAGACTTGTTTCTGAAGCTTTCTTTATAGGCTTCCATGCTGCGATAGAACGAATAAAATTCGGCGTTTTTTCCATAGGCTTGCGCGTAAATACGCGTAGCTTGTGCGTCCCCTTCACCCTTGGTTTTTTGTGCATCGCGGTACGCTTCAGCAAGAATCACCGTACGTTGCCGCTCCGCATCCGCCTTTATCTTGTCAGCGTCACCCGCACCGGTTGCACGCAATTCATTTGCCACCCGCTTTCGTTCGGAATCCATCCGCCGATAGACGTCGGCCGAAATTTCCGGCACCAGATCCACCCGCTTTAATCGTACGTCCACCACCGAAATTCCGATCGCGCGTCCATCCGTATCCGCTTTAATGCGCAGATTCTTCATGATGATTTCACGTTTTCCCGAAATAACTTCGGCCAGGGTTCGTTTGCTAAATTCATCACGCAGATCGTTATTGAGTGACTGCGCCAATCGAAGTTCAGCCGCACCGACATCACCGCGCGTTGATACAAAGAACTGTTTGACGTCGACAATTCGGTATTTCATGTACGAATCAACCAGCACATTATTCTTTTCGCTGGTTTGGATGCGCTCGGCATCCTTGGTATCAAGCGTCTGTATACGCGTGTCATATATGCGAATATTTTCGATTAACGGCACTTTGAAATAAAGACCCGGCTCGGTATGGATAGCCACAACTTCACCCAGACGAAAGCGAATCGCGTTTTGCCGTTGATCAACCGTAAATGCGGTCATGACCAGCGTAATCAGCGCGCCAATTAAAACTACACTGATGAGGGGGATATTTTTTTTCATTTCATTCTCCCGATTATCGACCGTCACGCGACCGCAAATCGCGACGCGCCGCGACCGGGTCAGGTGCAACCGTTGCCGGCGGGTCACTCAACGTTACCGATTTCGCGACCGGATCCTGAATCTGTGAGGAGCCGGTGTTGGTCATTTGCATCAACTTATCCAAAGGCAAATACAAAAGATTTTGGCCGCCCTTTTGATCGATCACGACCTTGCTGGTGTTTTGCATGACCTGCTGAATGGTATCCAAATACATGCGTTCACGCGTCACCTGCGGCGCTTTTTCGTATTCCAAAACCACGGCGGAGAACCGCGAAGCGTCACCCTGCGCATTGGACACCACCCTTTGCTTGTGACCACTCGCCTCTTCAATCAAACGTGCCGCCAATCCGCGCGCCTTTGGAATAATGTCATTCGCGTAAGCCTCACCTTCGTTTTTCAGCCGCTCTTTATCCTGCTTGGCACGAACCGCATCGTCAAAACTGGCCTGCACTTGCTCGAGCGCCGGGCCGAGCTTCGCGGCGAAGGCACGGCTGATTAAGCTATGAGTCGCACTCGAAGAACCGAAGAGGTCTGTGACATGCCGCAAGAAAGTGACCTCGAAGCGATTATCGCGTCAGTCATTGATCACGGGT
>JANPNU010000615.1:0-2999 GCA_031427615.1 Burkholderiales bacterium | reverse complement strand
AAATCGTGAATCAATTGCGCCAAGTCTTCAATCGAATAAATATCGTGATGCGGTGGCGGGGATATTAATTCCACCCCTGGCGTTGAATACCGTAATTGACCGATGTAAGCGGAAACCTTATGGCCGGGCAATTGGCCGCCTTCGCCAGGTTTGGCACCCTGTGCCATCTTGATCTGAATTTGGTCGGCTGACTGCAAATATTCTGCGGTCACGCCGAAACGCGCCGACGCGACTTGTTTAATTTTTGAGCGTAATGAATCGCCTTTTTTGAGCGGAAAACTCGCCACGTCTGCAACAACCGCGTCGCCCAATTTGCTTTTTAGTGATTCACCATCTTGCGCGATGGGAATAAAGCGACGCGGGTCTTCGCCGCCTTCGCCGGTGTTTGATTTGCCACCAATACGATTCATGGCAACGGCCAGGGTTGCATGGGCTTCGGTTGAAATCGAACCCAACGACATGGCACCGGTGGCAAATCGTTTAACAATTTCTTTTGCGGACTCGACCTCCGCGATCGGCACCGCCTCGGCGGCCGGTCGAAATTCAAACAGACCGCGCAGGGTCATATGGCGACGCGATTGGTCGTTGATGATTTTTGCGTATTCTTTGTAGGTGTCGTACGAATTGGCGCGGGTCGAATGTTGCAATTTGGCAATCGCATCCGGCGTCCACATATGGTCTTCGCCGCGTGTGCGATAGGCGTACTCGCCGCCGGCATCAAGCTGGGTGCGCAATACCGGGTCATTGCCAAACGCCTGATGATGCAAACGCATCGCCTCTTCAGCAATTTCAAAAATTCCGACGCCTGCAATATTGGAGGCGGTACCGGTGAAATATTGTTTGATGAAATTGGACGATAGTCCAACTGCTTCAAAAATCTGCGCGCCGCAATAACTTTGATAGGTTGAAATTCCCATCTTTGACATGACTTTGAGCAAGCCCTTCGAGATGGCTTTGATGTATTTTTTCTCCGCCGCCTGCCGGTCATAGTCACCAAGATAGTCTTGTAAATTGTGCAGGGTCTCAAGCGCCAGATAGGGGTGGACGGCGGCAGCACCAAAACCGCCCAGCAGTGCGAAGTGATGGGTTTCGCGGGCTGAACCCGTTTCGACAACCAACCCGGTTGAGGTGCGTTTGCCTTTGCGTACCAAATGCTGATGAATGCCGCTGACTGCCAGCAGGGCGGGAATGGCCACGCGGTCGGCATCAACCTTGCGATCCGACACAATCAAAAGATTAAATCCCAGTCGTAATGAGTCTTCGGCGTGGGCGCACAAACTCGCCATCGCGGCTTCAACCCCTTCGGGGCCCCACGAGGCGGGATAGGTGATGTCCAATTCATCGCTGCGTAAATAGCCGCCTGTAAACAAATCGATATGGCGGATTTTTTCCATATCGGCTGTGGTCAAGACGGGTTGCGGCACTTCGAGCCAGCGTCCGGGATCGGTGTGGTCAATATCGAGCAAATTCGGCCGGGGACCAATAGTAATGGCGGTCGACATGACCAGCTCTTCGCGAATCGGATCAATCGGCGGATTGGTCACCTGCGCAAACAATTGTTTGAAATAGTGGTAAAGATTACGCGGCTTATTCGACATGATCGCGAGCGGCGAGTCATTGCCCATCGAGCCGGTTGCTTCAATTCCGTTTTGCGCCATGGGTGCAAGAATGATTTTCAAGTCTTCCTGGGTGTAACCAAAGGCCTGTTGCCGATTCAGCAGGCTGACCTTGGTTGGCTCAGGCGGTGCCGGTTCGGGAAGATCATCGAGACGAATACGCGCCTGTTCAACCCATTCGAGGTAGGGTTTGGCCGTGGCAAGCTCGTGTTTTAAATCATTGTCGTCGATGATCATGCCGCGGTCGAGATCGACCAAAAACATTTTCCCTGGCTGCAGGCGCCATTTCTTGACGATTTTTTCTTCGGCAATATCAAGCACTCCCGCTTCCGAGGCGAGCACCACCATGTCGTCGTCCGTCAACACAAAACGAGCGGGACGCAAACCATTACGATCAAGTGTTGCACCAATTTGGCGGCCGTCGGTAAACACCATCGCGGCCGGTCCGTCCCACGCTTCCATCAGCGTGGCGTGATATTCATAAAACGCTTTGCGGTTTTCGTCCATTAATTGATGACCGCTCCAGGCCTCCGGAATCATCATGGTCATGGCATGAGCGAGTGAATATCCCCCCATCACCAACATCTCGAGGCAGTTATCAAACGATGCCGAATCAGACTGGCCGTCATAAATAAGCGGCCAGATTTTTTTCAAATCCTCTTTCAGGACCGGTGAGGCAATCGAATGTTGCCGCGCGCGGATCCAATTGACATTGCCACGCAAGGTATTGATCTCACCATTGTGCGCCACCATCCGAAACGGATGCGCCAAATCCCAGGTCGGAAAGGTATTGGTCGAAAAACGCTGATGCACCAGCGCCAGGGACGTCACCATTAGCGGGTCTTGCAGGTCGGTGTAGTATTTGCCGACCTGATCCGCCAGCAGCATGCCCTTATAAACGATGGTGCGGGTCGAAAACGACGGCACATAATATTCTTTACCGTGCCGCAAGTTCAGCGCCTGAATTGCGTGGCCGGAGCGTTTGCGGATGATGTAAAGCTTGCGCTCCAAATCATCCTGCGACATGTCACTGGCACCACGCGCCACAAACACCTGTCGAATGATCGGCTCAACGGCGATGGTCGCCGCAGACAGCCCGTGATTATGGGTCGGCACATCGCGCCAACCCAGCAGGTTTTGCCCTTCGGCGTGAATGGCGCGCTCGATTTCCTGTTCACACGCCATGCGTGAAGCCGGCTCTTGCGGTAAAAACACCATGCCCACACCGTAATGGCCGATGGCCGGCAACGTCATGCCCTGTTTGCCACATGCCCGGCGTAAATGCAGATCCGGAAGTTGAATCAGGATGCCGGCACCGTCGCCAAGAAGAGGGTCGTAACCGGTTGCGCCACGATGCGACAGGTTATCAAGAATTTTTAGGCC
>JANPNU010000614.1:0-3586 GCA_031427615.1 Burkholderiales bacterium | reverse complement strand
TGTCATCATGCCGATGACGTGATGCAAAAAATGTCCGATCCGCTGTTAACCAAATGCCCGGCTTGTGGCGCAGAAACGTACGCCAAACAACTGACCGCACCCGGATTTGCGCTGAAGGGCAGTGGCTGGTACGTCACGGATTTCCGCGGCGGCAACAATGGTGCCGCCAAGGCCGATGCCGACACCAACAGCGGCGGCAAGCCGGCCTTGTCTGGCGACGCCAAACCCGCAGGCAATGCCGACGGCAAAAGTGATGCAAAAGTGGGTGGGTCGGCAACGAGCGAAACGAACAAGTCATCGCCCCAGCCGACACCGGCACCCGCGGCTGCCGCCCCTGCGCCGGCCGCTTCGTCACCATCATCGACGTGACGCCATGAAAAAATATTTAATCGCCGGATTATTGGTTTGGATTCCACTCGTCATCACCGGCTGGGTGTTGAAGCTTTTGATTGATCTCATGGATCAATCATTGCTGCTGATGCCGCAAGAGTTTCAAACCAACGCATTGTTTGGTTTTCATGTGCCGGGCCTGGGCGTGATCTTGACGGTGGCCATTGTATTGCTGACAGGAATAATTGCCGCGAATTTTTTCGGCAAAAAATTACTCAATTGGTGGGATGTGATTCTGCAACGCATCCCCATCGTCCGCTCGGTTTACGGTGGCGTTAAACAAATTTCTGACACGCTGTTTTCGCCCGAGGGCAAGGCGTTTCGTAAGGCGGTGTTGGTGCGTTATCCCCAGCATGACACCTGGACTGTGGCGCTGTTAACAGGCGAGCCCGAACATGAGGTGACAGACCATCTGGGTCACGACAACTATTCAGTTTTTGTGCCGACCACACCCAACATTACCGCCGGTTTTTTTCTGATTGTGCCAAAGGCCGAAGTGATTCCGTTAAAAATGACGGTAGATCAGGCACTGAAATATATTATTTCGATGGGTGTGGCCGAGCCGCCGCGTTTCATTGAGCCATCACACACCAACGGGGCTGAGATGAAAAAATCCGGCACCGACCCCAATTCGTAGCCGCTGGAATTTTTTCCAGCGGCAGGTTGATTATTCCGCGTTATTTTTCGGATTAATGATCGTGTGATTGTGCCGGTCATTCGGAAGTAACGGCGATTACTATTTTGCTTTAGGTTGTCATTGCAGCGAATGCCGCATGGCAGCAACTACATGGACTGGCAAAAATGAGAACCAATTATTGTGGCTTGATTGACGCAAGCTATCTGGGGCAAACCGTCACAATCTACGGCTGGGCACATCGCCGGCGTGATCACGGTGGGGTTATTTTTATTGATCTGCGTGATCGCGAAGGGCTGTTGCAAGTGGTGATTGATCCGGACACGCCGGAGGCATTCAAGACCGCCGATCAATCACGCAACGAGTTTGTCATGCGTATCACGGGTCTGGTTCGCCGCCGCCCGGAAGGAACCGTTAATATCAGTTTGAAGTCGGGTGAGGTTGAAGTGCTCGCCAGGGACATTGAGGTATTAAACGCGTCCCTGACACCGCCGTTCATGATGGACGACGACAACATCAACGAAGAGACACGTCTTAAATACCGCTACCTCGATTTGCGCCGCCCGCAAATGCAGGCGAATATGCGTTTGCGCCATCGTGTGTCATCGGCGGCGCGGCGCTATCTGGATGACAACGGTTTTATCGATATTGAAACGCCGTTTTTGTACAAGTCCACCCCGGAAGGTGCGCGCGAATTCTTGGTGCCGTCGCGTATTCATGATGGTCAGTTTTATGCACTGCCGCAATCCCCACAGTTATTCAAGCAGTTGTTGATGGTGGCTGGGTTTGATCGTTATTACCAAGTCGTGAAGTGTTTCCGCGACGAGGATCTGCGTGCGGATCGTCAGCCTGAATTTACGCAGATTGATATCGAAACCTCATTCCTCGGTGAGCGTGAAATTCAGGACATCATGGAGGGCCTGATCAAAGCATTGTGGAAAGCCGGTATTGGTGTTGACCTGCCTGATTTCCCACGAATGACCTATGCAGAAGCGATGCGCCGGTTCGGCTCGGACAAACCTGATTTGCGCAATTCGCTTGAATTGACAGAATTGACCGACTTGATGAAAACGGTCGACTTCAAAGTTTTTCGTTCTGTGGCGGATATGAAAAATGGCCGCGTCGCCGCGCTGTGTGTTCCGGGCGGCAACGATAAATTCAGCCGCAAGGAAATTGATGACATGACCACGTTTGTCGCCATTTACGGCGCAAAAGGATTGGCGTACATCAAAGTCAACGACATTGCCAAGCCCAATGAAGAGGGTTTGCAGTCGCCGATCGTCAAATTTTTGAATACGGAATCACTTCAGGCAATCCTGACCGCCTGCCAGGCAAAAAACGGCGACGTGATTTTTTTCTGCGCCGACAAAGCCAAGGTCGTTAACGATTCACTGGGTGCGTTGCGCACCAAAATCGGCAACGAAAAAGGCTTTACCCAGACCGGCTACCAACCACTTTGGGTGATTGATTTTCCGGCGTACGACTACGATGAAGAAAACCAGCGATATGTATCGGCGCACCATCCCTTTACCGCGCCCAAAGATGAACACCTTGGTTTGATGGACTCTGATCCATCAAAGGTGCTGGCAAAGGCCTATGACGTTGCCATGAATGGTTGGGAGATCGGTGGGGGGTCGGTGCGTATTCATTCGCCAGAGTTGCAGGCCAAGCAATTTTCCGTGTTGGGCATTTCAGAAAGTGATCAGCAAGCCAAATTTGGATTTTTGCTTGAGGCGCTTAAATATGGCGCACCGCCCATGGGTGGTGTCGCGTTTGGATTGGATCGGATTGTCACCTTGATGTGTGAAAAATGGGATTCCATTCGTGATGTGATTGCGTTTCCAAAAACCCAACGTGGGCAAGATCTGCTGGTTGAGACGCCATCCACGGTGACCGAAAAACAGTTGCGCGAATTGCATATCAAATTGCGCACGCCGGCGGTGACGTCATGACCATCGCGCTGATTGTCCACGGCGGCGCGGGCAATTGGCGACCCGGCTCGGAAGACGATGCCGTCCGCGGTGTGGCGGCGGCAGTGGCGGCAGGGCGCAAAATTCTCGAAGTGGGGGGGGCGGCCATTGATGCCGCCTGTGCGGCGGCGGTCGTATTGGAAGACAATCCGATTTTTAATGCCGGTACCGGTGGGGTGCTCAATATCGACGGCGAAGTGGAAATGGACGCCTGTGTGATGGTGTCGGACCAACATCAGCTTGGCGCGGTGGCGGCATTGAAGCGCGTGAAAAATCCGATTTTGGTGGCCAGGCAAGTGATGGAACAAACTGATCACGTTATGCTCGCTGGCGACGGCGCGCAGCGTTTTGCGCGGGCAATGGGCCATGTTGATCATGATCCCATCACGCCGGCGCGGCATGCGGATTGGGCCGACAAAAAATTCAAAATCGCGGCGCTGCTGGGTGCCAATGCCTCGCGCACACAAAAATTTTTGCAGGCATTCCCAGAATACGCGGGCGGCACTATTGGCGCGGTGGCGATTGACAAAAACGGAGTGATTTGTGCGGCCACCTCCACCGGCGGCGTCACCATGAAGATGGTTGGCCGGGT
>JANPNU010000613.1:0-9160 GCA_031427615.1 Burkholderiales bacterium | reverse complement strand
AAGCCGCGCTGGCCTTTGCCAATTGGCGCGATGATGTCGATGACCCTACCGGTAATGTTTTCGTCAGACTTGATATCGCGTTCAAGTGTGAACGGTTTGTTTGGAAACAGTGCGGTCAGGTTTTCAAACAGAATTTTGTTTTTGCCGGCTTCGGGTGGTTCGCCATTGACCTTGTCGACCTTGACCAGCGCGAAATAACGTTCGCCTTCTTTGGGGGTGCGGATCTCGCCTTCGATGGTGTCGCCGGTATGCAAGTTAAAACGGCGGATTTGTGACGGACTGACATAAATATCGTCGGGGCCGGCCAGATAGGAAATATCAGGTGAGCGCAGGAAACCAAAACCGTCTTGCAATACTTCGAGGGTGCCGTCACCAAAAATCGCCTCGCCTTTTTTTGCCTGATGTTTGAGCAGGGCAAAAATGAGTTCCTGCTTGCGCAATCGGTTGGCGCCTTCGAGTTCAGCGGTTGCGGCCATCTCCACGAGCTCGGAGACATGTTTGAGTTTCATTTCTGATAGTTGCATATGCGTATGTGCGTTTCTTGCAAGTCTTACGATTAAGAGGCCGGAGCCTCGATGAGAAATTGGGTGTTTGGAACGGAATTTTGAATTGGCTGCCAGTCGCGACTAACAAGCGCCACACGGCTTTTTGCCAAGATTGGCCGCTTGAAAAGCGTGGCGCAATCGGGAATCAACAAAGGTTGGGAATTGCAGCGAGAGACTGCGAACAACTAAGGCGCTACGGATGACATATCAACGTAGATGACGTGCAGTATAACCAAAAATCAGTCCGGGGCAAGTTTTTAATCGCCCCCGACCCATTGTCACCACTGGGCAAAATCAGATATTGGCGTCGATAAATGCCGCGAGTTGGGTTTTGGACAAGGCACCCACCTTGGTGGCTTCCACATTGCCGTTCTTGAACAACATCAGGGTCGGAATGCCGCGAATGCCATATTTGGGCGGGGTGGCCTGATTTTCATCAATATTGAGTTTGGCAACCTTTAATTTGCCTGCGTAGGTGGCAGCCACGTCTTCGAGGATCGGTGCAATCATTTTGCAGGGGCCGCACCATTCCGCCCAATAATCGACCAAAACCGGCGTGGTACTTTGTAACACTTCGGTTTCGAAGGTGCTGTCGCTGACGTACACAATTGCATTGCTCATATTTACCTCGTAAGGATATTGTTCGATGGGCACCGCGCGGCCATTGGGATAACGGCACAATTGCATCGGCTGGCACCATTTCTTTGCAAGGAGGCGATTATGCCACCGTTCCACCGCCCTCATTTTAAACCTTGTTTGGGCGAGGTTGCATTGTGGTGTCTGCTAAAATGGTGCCATATTCATAACCGCTGACGTCACGCGTCCAACTATCCCCGCACCATGGCCTACATCATCACCGAATCCTGTATCAAATGTAAGTACACTGACTGTGTCGACGTCTGCCCGGTCGATTGTTTCCGCGAGGGCCCCAATATGCTGGTTATTGATCCGGACGAGTGTATTGATTGCACCCTGTGTGTGGCCGAATGTCCGGTGGAAGCCATTTTTGCCGAGGATGATGTGCCCACCGCGCAAAAACCGTTTATTGCCATCAATGCCGAATTGGCCAAAGTGTGGAAACCGATTGTGCAACGCAAACCCGGCCCGCCGGACGCAGATGAATGGGCGAAGGTTAAAGAAAAAGCCCATTTGATTGAGAAGTAACACCCAAAACGCACTAAATTCTCCACCGTTTGACGTCAGCCGATGCGCTGCGGATGGTGTTACGGTCATCACGCCCAATCGCCGCCTGGCTGCGGCACTGAAGCGATCATATGATGCCGCCCAGCAACAGGCCGGACGCCGCGCCTGGTCCAGCCCCGACATCCTGCCGATCACCACTTTTTTTGAGCGCACGTTTGCACAGTTAAAACTGACATTAAATGTATCACCGCATGCTGCCCCGGCAACACCGCAGTTGCTTGATGCCAGCCAAAGCCAGTTGTTGTGGGAGCAGGTGATCCGCCAATCAGATGTCATCGCCCATGCCGGTTTGTTGTCGATCCCACAAACCGCCAAACAAGCGATGGCGGCATGGGCAGTTGCCAATCAGTGGCAACTCTTGCCGGTCATGCGAGGGATGCCGCTGCACGATGACGGGCAGGCGTTTCTGGCATGGACACGGCGCTACCAGCAACTGTTGCGCGAAATGAATTGGTTTGATCAAGCGATGCTGCCGGATAGCCTGGCCGAATTATTAACAATCAGCCCATCCCATGCGCTGTTGCCGGGCACATTGCTCACGGCTGGATTCGATATTGTCACCCCCCAACAACAACAGTTTTTGCAAGCCTGCCGGGCGTTGGGTGTCCGTGTCGACATCTTGCAAACAAACAAAAACAACGCGCCCGCAGCTATAAAACGCATGGTGTTTGATTACGACGAAGCCGAACTGCGTGCCAGCGCACACTGGGCGCGTGCGCAACTTGAAGCCGATGCGGATGCACGAATCGCGATTGTGGTGCCTAATTTACGTGATCAGCGCAGCCGGATCAGCCGTGTGCTCACCGATGTGTTGCGACCAACGGCACGCGCCGAAATGACGGCCAATGACGACACGGTGACCGCACTATTCAACATTTCGCTGGGCCAGCCCTTGAACGAATATGCCCTGGCGCATGATGCTTTGCGGCTGATCGAATTTGCCCAGCAACGACCAACACCCATTCTTGAATTCAGTGCGTTATTGCGTTCACCATTTATTGCGGGCGCGGACGCAGAAATGGCGCGACGTGCGCATCTGGATGCGGTGTTTCGTGACGTTGGCATGACCGAGGTCAGTTTGTTTGGACTGCAAAAACAATTCAAAATGACGGCCCATGCCCGATTGGAAAACGCCGTACGCGCCTGCCCAAAATTTTCTGAAGTGATTAATCAAGTGGCCGCGTTACCGGCCGAGGGCAAGCCAGCAAAAAAGCCGTCCGCACCGGCCACGCCGTCGCCACACGATTGGAGCCGGCACTTCACCCGTGTGCTCAGCGCCTGGGAATTCCCCGGTGATCGTGTATTGGGCTCGACCGATTTTCAGGTGTGGGCAAAGTTTCGTGACGCGCTCGAGAGTCTGGCGGCGTTGCAAAGTGTGCAGCCACGCATGCGTGCCGATGAAGCGCTCGCGCAGTTGCGACGGATTGTTGCGGATGCGGTTTTTCAGCCCGAGTCGGTCGCTGAAACGGAGGCACCGATTCAGGTGCTGGGTATTTTGGAGTCGGCCGGACAAGCCTTGAATGGTTTTGACGCGATGTGGGTGACCGGTTTAAGTGACGACGCCTGGCCATTGGTGGCACGACCCAATCCGTTTATCCCCGTCAGTTTGCAGCGACGTGCCGGTGTGATTGAAGCCTCGGCGGCGACCTCACTGGCGCTGGATCAACGTATTACCGATGGCTGGTTACAAAGTGCAGCAACGATTGTTTTTAGTCATGCGTGTTACCAAACCATCAACCGTGGTGGGGAACCGCCGCGTGCGGCAAGCGCATTGATTGGTGATTTTCCATTGGCGCCTGCGGCCGTGTTGACAAAAAACTTTGCAGAAGCCTTGCTGGTCTCGGTAAACCAACGCCCACTCGAAACCATTCCGGATGCAGCATTTTTGCCATTGCCTGCACCGACGTCGGTGGCAGGAGGTTCAAGCATCATGCGCGATCAGGCCGCGTGCCCATTCCGCGCGTTTGCCCGACATCGACTGGGCGCGGCGACCTTACAAACACCGCAGAGTGGACTCGATGCCGCCGCGCGCGGCACCTTGTTGCATCAAGTCCTGAGCCTGACCTGGGGCCGACTCAAAACGCATGATGCATTGATGGCCATGTCACAAGTTTCTTTGGATTTATTGGTGGACGACTGCGTGCAACAGGCGATTGCGGAAACACACGCCAAGGGGGAGGCATCACTGGTGGGCCGGTTTGCCAAAATTGAACGTGCGCGGCTGAGTCGGATCGTGATGAGCTGGCTTGCGCTTGAACGCGCGCGGCCGCCGTTTGTGGTGGTGGCGTGTGAACAAAGCCGGCCGATTGGTATCGGTCGACTGAACATGCGTTTGCGTTTGGATCGACTCGATCACATCGGCGGTGGTGATAGTGGTGACGCCGTGATTGATTACAAGACCGGTCCGGCGCAAGTTAAAAGCTGGCTGGGTGATCGACCGGACGAACCACAATTGCCGCTGTACTTTTATACGGCAGAAAATCCGGTGTCGGTGGTGGCGTTCGCCAGACTAAAACGTGGCAAGACCTTTGGTTTTGAAGGCGTGTCGGCGGGTGACGTTGCCATACCCGGCGTGTCCACCGTTGATAAAAAACCCGCCATGAAGAAAATCGGCGTCGACGCGTGGGATGGGCTGGGGCAACGCTGGCAGATCGCCCTGGAAAATTTGGCCACTGAATTCAGCAATGGTATTGCCGTGGTTGATCCCAAACATGGCGGGCTGACGTGTAAACAATGTGATTTGCAAAATGTCTGCCGTGTGGCGGAAGTAAACACGACAATGATGTCTGTTGGCGACCATGAGGATGGCGCCGAAAGTGTTGGCGGGGATGGCGATGAATAACGCCACCGACCACCGCGATGACGTGGCCGATGTTGTTGACCAGCATGCGCGTCAGCGCGCGTTGGATATTTCGCAATCGTTTATTGTGCGTGCACCCGCCGGTTCGGGCAAAACCCGTTTGTTGATTCAACGCTATCTTGCGTTGCTGGCGACGGTGGATGAACCTGAAGAAGTGATTGCCATTACCTTCACCCGCAAAGCCGCCGCCGAAATGCGCGCGCGGGTGTTGGCTGCGTTGGCACCGGTGACGCCCGATTCAGCTGTGTCGGTGTCAGCGGCAATATTAACCAGTGACCGTGATACCCAGGCGCTCGCCAAACGCGTGTTGGCGCGCGACACCGAACGCGGCTGGCAATTGTTGGCGAGTGCTTCGCGGTTGCGGATTCAAACCATCGACGCCATGAATACCGCGCTCACACGACAAATGCCGATGTTGTCGCGTTTTGGTGCCCAACCAGAAAGTGTGGATGATGCCGCGCCGCTTTATCATCGTGCCGCGCACAATTTGCTGGCGCAAATTAATGACGCCGATGGTGTTGCCGATGACCTCGCCATTTTGCTTGCGCACCTCGACAACAATTTGATGGTGGTCGAAAAATTACTTGCCGATATGCTGCGATCTCGCGACCACTGGCTGCGTAATTTGCCAAAAATGCACGAACGGCAAGTGTTGGAAGCCGCACTGGCACGCGTGCGTGCCCATGCGATTGTGAATGTGGCAGCGCGTTACCCGCCACAAGAGAAAACTGAAACACTGGAACTGGCGCGCTACGCGGGGCAAAATTTGCTGAAAGCGGGCGCCGATTCGGCACTTTCAATCTGTGCGAATTTGCAGACTTTTCCAAATGGTGATGCATCCAATTTGCCGGTGTGGTCTGGCATTGCCGAGATGTTGTTGACCAAGGATGGCGCTTGGCGCAAACGCGGCGGCATCAACAAACGGAATGGCTTTCCCGTCGGCGAGGGCAAGGCAGAAAAAGCGCGTTTGGACGCGATGAAAGAGCGCATCGGATTGTTGATCGAGTCACTTTCGTCAAACGATCAAACATCCGGTGTGTTCGCAGAAAAATTGCATCAATTGCGTAGTTTGCCGCCGGCCAGTTATACCGACAACGAATGGATGGTGCTGGGTGCGATTGTGCGTTTGCTGCCCTATGCCACCGCGCATTTATGGAATGTGTTTGGTGCCGAGGGCGCGTGTGACTTCAGCGAAATCGCGCAGGCGGCGTCGCGGGCGTTGGGTGGGGATGGGGGCGATGGTGACGATGACGCGCCAACCGATTTGGCGCTGGCACTCGACTATCGCATCCGTCATTTGTTGGTGGATGAATTTCAGGACACCTCGTTTGCACAATTCGAATTGCTCGAAAAACTGACCCGCGGTTGGTCCGAGGAGGATGGTCGCACCCTGTTTGTGGTGGGCGACCCGATGCAGTCGATTTACCGTTTTCGTGAGGCTGAGGTTGGATTGTTTTTGCGCGCACGGCAGTCGGGCATCGGCCAGGTGCCACTCACCGCGTTGACCCTGCGAGTCAATTTTCGCTCTGAGCCGGGGGTGGTGGCGTGGGTCAACAACACCTTTCAACAATTGATGCCGGACCAAGAAGACATCAGCAGCGGCGTGGTGCCGTATGCCGATAGCATTGCGTTTGCAGAACAAGGCGAGGAGGGTGGTGCGAGAACGGCCGCAGTAACAATGCATTGGAATATTGTGCAAAAGCCGTTGATGGGTGATGACGATCCCCCTCCCGCCACTGACCATGCCGAACGTGAAGCGGCAATTGTTTTAACAATTATTCAGCAGACCCGCACCCAAAAGCCGGATGCCAGCATCGCGATCCTGATTCGTAATCGTGGTCATTTGCGGGCGATTGTGCCGGCACTCAAAGTCGCCAATATCGCTTTTCAAGCCGTTGAGATTGATCCATTAAAAGACCGTCCGGTGGTGCAGGACCTGTTGGCGATCACGCGTGCCATTAGCCATCTCGCGGATCGGATTGCCTGGTTGGCGATATTGCGTGCGCCATGGTGCGGCCTGACCTTAAATGATCTCGCTGCACTCACCAATAGCATTGCGCCGCTCGATGGTGAGTTAAGGCCCGACGTCCGACCCATCTGGGAAATCATTCACGATGTAACGCGGCTGCAAACCCTTTCCACGGATGGCCGGTCACGGTTGGCGACATTGCGAAACGTCTTGGCTGTGGCATTGGCAACCCGTCGGCAAAACCCGCTGCGTGATGCGGTTGAACAATGTTGGTTGGCATTAAACGGACCGGCGTGTTTGCCGATTGAAACGGCGACAAGTGATTTGCATGACGCCATGACTTTTCTGGATTTGCTGGAGGCCGAAGCACATGTTCAAAGTGGCGGCACACAGATTGTGAATCTGGATGCACTCACGACCCGCATGGATCGATTGTTTTCCGGTGGCCGCAGCAATGATGCGGATGCCCCGGTGCAAATCATGACCATTCATAAAGCCAAGGGGTTGGAATTTGACACCGTGATTGTGCCGGGGCTCGATCGGCCACCGCGCAACGACGACAAAAAATTATTGGTGTGGACCGAACAACCGAATAGCGATACCGGCGAACGCGAATTATTGCTGGCACCGATTCGGGAAACCGGCACCGATGACGACGCCGATGGTGATGCGATTTACCAATTTGTTAGGTGGCTGGATCGCGCCAAACAGCAACACGAAGATGTGCGTTTGCTTTATGTTGCCGCCACACGTGCCGAACGGTGTTTGCATTTGCTCGCCACCATTACCGTCAAAGAAAAAGACGGCGTGATGGCAATCATCAATCCAAAACCCGCCAGCTTGTTGGCGTCACTGTGGCCGGCGGTTGAAGAGAGTGCCGTGGCAGCAATGGATGAGGGTGCGGCAAAGACGGCTGCGACTACAACAAACAATGTGCCAACCCATCCGCTCAATGTTATGACTGCCGCGATCAATTCGACTGCCGCCGTACCCTGCCGAATCAGTGGCGATTTTGTTTTACCTTTGATGCCGCCGCCGATTTCACACCAAGCTTCAAACACGGCAGAGGGTAGCAAGGCCATCAACACCACCATTGATTTTGAGTGGGCGAGTGATGTGGCGCGCCACATCGGCAGCGTGGTGCATTTGTTCCTGCAACGGTTTGCCGAAGACGGAATATCAACTTGGAATGCGGGACGGATCAGCCAATGCCAGACATTATTTGCAAAAGAGTTGTCGCAATGGGGCGTGGCAAATAGTGACCTCACGGACGCTGCTGCGCGAATTACCGCTGCGTTAATTCAAACACTCGAAGATCCGCGTGGACAGTGGATACTCAAAGATCACCAACAGGCGCGCTCGGAGTGGCGACTCACGGGTGTGGTGGATAACAAATTGCGCAACATCGCCATCGACCGCACGTTTGTGGATGACGACGGCACCCGCTGGATTATTGATTTCAAAACCGGCAGCCATCTCGGTGCGGACGCCGAAACATTTCTGGACAACGAACAAAATCGTTATCGCGAACAACTCGAAACCTATGCTGTGTTGATGCACGCAATGATGCCGCCTGACGAGGTGCAGCCGATCAAACTTGGCTTGTATTTTCCTTTGCTACGCGGCTGGCGCGAGTGGGCAGCGAGCGGCTAAACATGTATCACGAATTGCCACCGCAGAGTCGTGGTGGCAAGCGGTGCGCGGAGCATCAAGGAAGTTGCCGCCACGTTTTTTGTTTTCCTTCACAGTCGGTTCATTTGAAAGTGCAATCTCGTTATTGGATGGCGTTTTTGGAGCACAAATGACTGAAGACGGCCGTGGATATTGATGATCTCTAGAAATTTAATCGCGTGGGGCAACAGGCAAGACGCGAGGCCATCGTTTCCGTAAGCCAGAAAAAAGCGACGTGAATCATCTTTGGTCGTCATTCTGGTGTCAGGCGGGAATCCAAGTCACAATCTCGTCGTTCCCGCCTGCGCCGGAATGACGGGGTAATTTGACTAAGCGAACAGCAATGAGACGCGAGGCCATCGTTTCCGACCGACCCCATCGTTTCAAACGCGTACAGCCGTCCCCCAAACAATCTGCACCATGATTGCCCAATTGCGGTTTGAAACGTAGCAAATAGGCAAAAAATCGCTTGAGAAAAATGCATAAGTTAATTAAAGTGAGCGAATTGCTGATAGCTGATAGCTGATAGAACCTGCGCTCCATTTATTCTGAGACACTTAACATGACCGTTCACATACCAGCACCAGCCAGCGATCAACCTCGACTGAATACGCCATTGGCGCACAGCGTTTCTCAAAAAGTACGTCACGTTTTCTTGGGTACGCTCGCCGTGATGGCAAGCATGATGCTGATGACGTCGGCGCACGCGCAATACGTTCGCGACAACACCTATTATGGCGGCTGTCGCCAAAACATAGCCAACCCAGGCAATGGTTATGAGTGTAAGCGTATCAATCCTGATGACACGCCATACAAAAATGATTGGCAAAAGACCGTCAACATAAATTCAGTACGACATTGCTGCGCATGGTCGCGGGACTGGAGGAAGTCACTGACGGGCAAATTTTCATC
>JANPNU010000612.1:0-2101 GCA_031427615.1 Burkholderiales bacterium | reverse complement strand
TTTAACTGCCCACGCGGGAATTGCTTGTAAGCACTGAAACGGTGGGCAGATGAAGCCTGCCCACCCTTGTATCTACGATCATGACGCCGCAAGCGGCGGGGAATTCACCCGAAGAGATTAAAGCAATCGGACTGGAGTTGGCAAAGAATGTATTTCAAGTGCACGGCATGGATGCTGCGGGCAACAAAATTGACAGGGTTGGACTGGAACCAAAAACTACGCCGCCACCTCGGTCACCATCACGCCCAAACCCTGCGACCGATCCCGACCCCGCAAAACCCGCTCAACAACAATTTCCGTCGGGCGCAGTCGCGTGACCATCTGCGCATACAAGTTTTCTGCCTTGGCGCTGTTGTCAGCGGAGACATTACAAACATAAACATCCAGCGTGACGCCTGCGCGCTCCGGCCAGGTGTGAATCGCCAAATGCGATTCGGCCAGCACAACCGCACCAGTCGCACCGCCTGCCTGTGCCCCGCCCGTCTGGATCCCGTCACAGGGCGTGGCGCCAATCAGACCGTCAAATTGATAAAAATGTTCACCCAGCACCGTCAGCCCGGATGCGGTGGCCGCCTCGATGCACAGCCGGCGCAACGCTTGGGCGGAAACTAAATATTCGCTGTACGGACAATGATACAAATCCGCGATGATATGTAATCCCTGCATATTTATTCCCTTGTTTTCCCCATTCGAGCAACGGGACGCATGGGCCGTTTTTGCGGCCCCACACTGGCGTCCATTATAATTACAGCTTGTTTCACCCATCCAATCCTCACCCTTCGCCGCCATGAGCCAACCTTGCCGAGCCGATATTACCAACGCCATCCGTGCCCTTTCGATGGATGCCGTCCAAAAAGCCAATTCGGGACACCCCGGTGCCCCCATGGGCATGGCCGAAATTGCCGAAGTGTTGTGGCGTCATCATCTTTCGCACAATCCAAAAAATCCGCTGTGGGCCAATCGTGATCGGTTTGTGCTTTCCAACGGCCATGGCTCGATGCTGATGTATTCATTGCTGCATCTGACCGGCTACGATTTGCCGATGGAAGAAATCAAAAATTTCCGTCAGTTGCATTCCAAAACCGCCGGCCACCCCGAGTACGGCATCACGCCGGGCGTGGAAACCACCACCGGCCCTCTCGGCCAGGGCCTCGCCAATGCGGTCGGGATGGCGATCGCCGAACGTGAGCTTGCACGCAGCTTTAATCGCGACGGCTTAAATATTGTTGACCACCACACCTACGTGTTTGCCGGCGACGGCTGTCTGATGGAAGGAATATCACACGAAGTATGTGGATTGGCCGGCACCTTGGGTCTGGGCAAACTCATTTTGTTTTATGACGACAACGGTATTTCGATTGACGGCAAAGTGGAGGGCTGGTTTCGCGACAATACCCCCATGCGTTTTGCCGCCTATGGTTGGAATGTGATTCCGAATGTCGATGGCCACAACGCCGATGCGATTGATGGCGCCATCGCCGAAGCCAAATCACAAAACAGCAAACCAACATTAATTTGCTGCAAAACCATCATCGGCAAAGGCGCGCCGAATCTGGCGGGCACCGACAAGGTACACGGCGCGGCACTCGGCGACAAAGAAATCGCCGCCACCCGTGAAGCGATTGGCTGGAAACACGCGCCGTTTGAAATTCCACAGGATATTTATGATGCCTGGGACGGCACCCACAAAGGCGCAGCCGTTGAGGCCCAATGGAATGCGGTGTTCACGGCGTATCAACACGCCCATCCGGAACTCGCCGCTGAATTTACCCGCCGTATGAATGGTGAATTACCCGCCAATTTTGGCAAGATTGCCGATAACGTGGTTGCCAAAGCTGTGGAAAAGGCCGAAACCGTTGCCACCCGCAAAGCCTCACAAATTGCCATCGAAGGATTCGCGGCCAACATGCCGGAAATGCTCGGTGGCTCAGCCGACTTAACCGGATCGAATCTGACCAACTGGAGTGGCACCAAAGCCTTGTCCGCCACCAGCGGCGGCAATTACATCAACTACGGTGTGCGTGAATTTGGCATGACCGCGATTGTCAATGGGCTGGCGTTACACGGCGGCTTTATTGCGTATCACGGCACCTTCCTCACC
>JANPNU010000611.1:0-3517 GCA_031427615.1 Burkholderiales bacterium | reverse complement strand
GCCGCACCGAAAGGTGATAAAAGCAAACGGTCAAAAGAAGTATTCTAACCTGTCGGCGCATTTGATTAGGGTCTCCGATATGGTTGCGACGATATAAGACGGATCCAAAACTGGCTGCCTTGATTGGCGGGTACGTTGGAGATAAAAATATGATTCAGATGCAGTCGATTCTCGACGTCGCCGATAACACCGGCGCGCGCTCGGTAATGTGTATCAAAGTCCTCGGTGGCTCTAAGCGCCGTTATGCGGGCATTGGCGACATTATCAAAGTCAGTATCAAGTCAGCGCAGCCACGCGGTCGCGTTAAAAAGGGCGAGGTCTACACAGCCGTTGTTGTGCGTACTGCCAAGGGCGTGCGCCGCAGCGATGGTTCGCTCATCAAGTTCGATGGCAACGCCGCTGTTTTGTTGAATGCAAAGTTGGAGCCAATCGGTACCCGCATCTTTGGACCAGTCACGCGTGAGTTGCGTACTGAAAAGTTCATGAAGATCGTGTCTCTGGCGCCAGAAGTGCTGTAAGGCTGCAAAGGAAAATACGCGATGAACAAAATTCGTAAGGGCGACCAAGTGGTCGTCATCACCGGTCGGGACAAAGGTAAGCGCGGAACCGTGCTGAAGATGGTTATTGAGTCCGAACGTGCCGTGGTTGAGGGTATCAACCGCGTCAAAAAACACACCAAGCCAAACCCGATGAAGGGTTTGACCGGCGGTATTGTTGAGAAAGAGATGTCGATTCATCTTTCCAATATTGCTATTTTTAATCCGGCCTCCGGTAAAGCGGATCGTGTCGGGATCAAGACGTTGGATGCTGTGGACGGACAAAAGCCGCGCAAAGTGCGCGTGTTCCGTTCCAACAGCGAACAAGTTGACGCATAAGGGGACGATGAAAATGGCTCGACTCCAATCGTTTTACAAAGAAACCGTGGTTCCAAAGTTGATGAAAGACTTTGGTTACAAGTCCGTAATGGAAGTGCCGCGCATCAGCAAAATTACCCTGAACATGGGTGTGGGTGAGGCGGTTGCCGACAAAAAAATCATGGACCACGCAGTTGGCGACATGACCAAAATTGCCGGCCAGAAACCTGTCGTTACGCTATCGAAGAAATCCATTGCCGGCTTTAAGATTCGTGATGGTTATCCAATCGGCTGCATGGTGACATTGCGTGCAGACCGGATGTATGAATTCCTCGATCGTCTGATAACCGTTTCGCTGCCGCGTGTGCGCGATTTCCGCGGTATTTCGGGTCGTTCGTTTGATGGCCGTGGCAACTACAACATGGGTGTGAAAGAGCAAATCATTTTCCCGGAAATCGAATACGACAAAATCGATGCAATCCGTGGCATGAATATCTCGATTACCACCACCGCAAAAAGCGATGCAGAAGCCAAAGCGCTTCTCGCCGCGTTCAAATTTCCCTTCCGAGGTTAAGAGCATGGCAAAACTTGCTGTTATTAATCGTCAAGCCAAGCGTGAAAAGCTTGTCGCCAAATTTAAGCCAAAGCGTGATGCGTTGTTGAAAATCATTGGTGATCAAAGTATCTCGGAAGAGGATCGTTATCAGGCGCGGTTGAAGTTGCAGGCGTTGCCGCGTAACGCCAGTCCGACCCGTTTGCGTAACCGTTGCGCAATTACCGGTCGTCCGCGTGGGGTCTTTAGCAAGTTCGGTCTGGGTCGTAGTGAGTTACGTAAAATTGCCATGCGCGGTGAAGTGCCGGGTCTGGTTAAAGCTAGCTGGTAGCCGAGAAGTAGGGCGGAGAAAAAATTATGAGTATGAGTGACCCGATCGCCGATATGTTGACCCGCATTCGTAATGCGCAACAGTCGGAAAAAGTTGATGTGACAATGCCGTCGTCCAAAGTGAAAGTCGCAATTGCCCGCGTCCTGAAGGACGAGGGTTACATCGAAGGATTTGATGTGCGCACCGCTGAGGGCAAGTCAGAGTTAAACGTCGGACTTAAGTATTACGCAGGCAAACCGGTGATTGAGAAGATTGAGCGCGTTTCGCGTCCAGGGCTTCGTATCTATCAGGGGCGCGAAGATATTAAGCCTGTTATGAACGGTTTGGGTGTGGCCATTGTGTCAACGTCCAAAGGTGTCATGACAGATCGCAAAGCACGCGCAACCGGTATCGGTGGCGAAGTGATTTGCATCGTGGTGTAAGGAAAAGAATATGTCGCGCGTCGGTAAACAGCCAATCACCGTTCCAGCAAAAGTCGAAGTGACCATTGCGGCGAACGAAATAACAGTCAAGGGCCCGTTGGGCACCTTGAAACAAGCGGCAACCAGCCTGGTCAACATCAAAAAAGATGGTGATCAGATTGTTCTGGAAGCGGCCAACGATAGTCAGGCGTCAAACGCCATGTCCGGTACCATGCGCGCATTATTGGCGAATATGGTCACAGGTGTTGACAAGGGGTTTGAGCGCAAGCTGCTGCTGGTCGGCGTGGGTTACAAAGCTGCGGCACAAGGCGCGAAATTGAACCTTGCGTTGGGTTATTCGCACCCCGTTGTTCATGATATGCCAGAGGGTGTAAAGGCGGAAACGCCAACACCAACCGAGATTATTTTGAAGGGCATTGACAAGCAAAAGGTTGGCCAAGTGGCAGCCATTGTGCGTGGATACCGTCCGCCAGAGCCATACAAGGGCAAGGGCGTTCGTTATGCTAATGAAGTCATCGTTCTCAAAGAGACGAAGAAGAAGTAAGGAAGGCGATCATGATCGATAAAAAACAATCCCGTATTCGTCGTGCAGCCAAGACCCGCGCCATCATCGCTCGTCTGAAGGCGGTTCGTCTGACAGTCAATCGCACCAATACCCATATTTATGCTCAGGTCATCGATGCAACGGGTCAAAAAGTCCTGGCGGCTGCGTCAACGGCAGAAAAAGAATTGCGTGCAACTCTCAAGAGCGGCGCAACCGCTGCAGCTGCTGCTGAGGTTGGCAAGCGAATTGCGGAGCGCGCAAAAGCTGCCGGTGTTTCTGACGTGGCATTTGACCGCGCAGGGTTCGCCTATCACGGTCGCGTCAAGGCGTTGGCAGATGCCGCGCGTGAAGCCGGCCTCAAGTTCTAATTAAGGGTTTCCAAATGGCAAAACCAGAAATTCAAGAAAAAGAAGGCGACGGCCTACGCGAGAAAATGATCTCCGTAAACCGCGTCACCAAAGTGGTTAAGGGCGGTCGTATTCTAGGCTTCGCCGCATTAACAGTGGTTGGTGATGGAGACGGTCGTATTGGCATGGGCAAGGGCAAATCGAAAGAGGTTCCGGTTGCCGTGCAAAAGGCCATGGAGCAGGCGCGTCGCAAGTTGGTGAAGATCCCGCTTAAAAACGGCACGCTGCATCATCAGGTGATCGGCAAGCACGGCGGTACCAAAGTCTTTATGCAGCCAGCTGCTGACGGTAATGGTATTAAGGCCGGTGGTGCAATGCGCGCTGTATTTGAGCCGTCCGCCCAGGCTTGCATCAACGTTCGCAGCCACGCGGGACTTGCCGCATATTGCGCCTTGAGTTCATCGGG
>JANPNU010000610.1:0-2446 GCA_031427615.1 Burkholderiales bacterium | reverse complement strand
CAGCGATCTCCCGCGTCAAAATTTCAACGAAATAAACCATCATGAACAAAATGCTTCGCCTCGTTATCCTGATTGTTGGTTTGTTTGCCGCTTCGTTTGTAATGTCCGCAACCACGTTACGTCCGAGTACGACATTGCCGGCCGCGCCAGGGTCCACCGCCGGGTCCAGATCGGTCGCCTCACCCGCGCCGATGCCGCCATCAACTCCTGCCGTTTACGGCGTGTTGTCTTTGATTGGCGATAAATTGACCATCATAGTTGCGCAGCCGCAGATTGGTTTCAATTTGGATCCCAATCGTCGGCGGATTGTGCCTATTGAGGAACCGATATTTGACAGTATCGCCTTGCGTGCCACGGTAGATGCGGTGCGCGCAACACGGCCCGCAGCGGAGCTGGCGGCCATCAATACCCGCAGCCCGGTGCTGTTTGAAAAACAACGTGATTTATTTGTTGAAAACGGTGATGTTCTGTCCGTGCCCGATGCAATTTTAGGGGCGCTGCAAGCGCAGCAGGCAACCCATCTGATTCTGATTGCCAAACATCGGGACGAGACCAAAATACAGTTGACCAATATTGCCGATGGTGCAGGACGGCTGGAGGGATTGGGGTTTTTTCTGGATGGTTCGACTGAAACACGCGACGCCGAGACGGGCCATACCGGCCGCGGCTATATTTCACCATACGCATACTTTCGTTTGACCTTGATCGAGTTGCCATCGCGCAAAATAATAAGTCGCAGGAACATCACCGCAACCATGCCCTTTACCTCCGGTCGCGCCGCCAGCGGTGACGACCCATGGACCGCACTCACGCCGACCGAAAAAGTGCAGGCAATTGAGGCGTTAATCAAACGGGAAATCGCGCGGGTGCTGCCAGGCATGCTGACGCCATAGGTCAATTACCGGCATGGCGATGGTTGGGATTGGCAAGAATCTCCCGTTCAATTTTGCAATCAAATTTTGACGCTAATTATTCACGGACATGGTGTAATGGCGCTGCCACCGCCCCAAGCCTTGCGGGCGCCATTCAAACCGGGAGGAAAAATTGAATAGACCAAATTATTTGTGTGTGATGGCCGTTGTACTCGGGGTGTTGGTCACGCCTGTTGCGGCAGCGGAAATGACCTTCCAATTGATCAACGATACGGATCGGGCATTGAGTCTGAAACTTTTTTCACGCGGCGAATCGCGCCAGCAATGGCCGGCAAAATCCAAGGCGTATTCAGTTCGGCCGGATACAGCGGTGCAACAACTCAAAATTAAATGTGACGAAGGTGAGCCAATCTGTTGGGGCGCGTGGGTGACCGTACAAAGTGTATCCGGCGCGGTCAGCAACAGCGGCTATCGGGACACGCGAACCAGCACCTATCAGATTGGCGTGGGTGAGCGCGGCATGATTGAATGCCCGACCTGTTGTCATGTCTGTAAAGACGGCAGTCTCACCCCGGTTTTTGGGCTGCGTAATAGTAGCGCGCAAACGCCGGACGTACGTTAACAATGCAACGTCGCATCGAATTTGAATTGCGGGTGCGTCGCTCATTGCGCGGCGCTTCATCCGTGTCCCGCGTTACGGGTATTCCATCAAATTAGAAATCCCAGCAAATGCGCGCACTTTCAAGCTGTTTTGCCGCAAACACCACGCCAGTACAAGACTTTATTAAATGGGCAACTTCTAAAAGCTCACAAATTTCGTCATTCCGGCCCTTCGACGGGCTCAGGATGAACCGGGCACTTGCCCGGGCCGGAATCCAGTCGTTTTTTATTTTTACTAACTTGTCCACCTCTGGATCCCGGCTTTTGCCGGGATGACATGCTTAAAGTAGTGCCATCAAGGGCAGGAGCCCAATTTATGTTGCGGGTTCAATGGCGACCAAAAAATGGCACCCGGCCATTGCCTTGTTGTGCGCGTCTGCCGGGCAGGGCCGTAGTCTGGTAAAGTTTTTTCCTGATTGATTTTATTGCGGCAGTCTGCTGCTATTTTTTGATGTGTGATGTCCGTTTCCCGCATCACCCCCCTCTGAAGGTAATTAAGGCAACCATGCGGGATTCTTTTTACCAGCAACTCGAGTCAACACTTGCGACCATTCGCGCTGACGGATTTTTTAAGCACGAGCGCAAAATCGCCACGCCACAGAGCACCACCATCACACTCGATTCCGGTGCCGAGGTCATCAATTTTTGCGCCAACAATTATTTGGGCCTGGCCGATGACGCCCGGCTGATCGCGGCCGCCAAACAGGGACTCGATGAGTTTGGTTTTGGCATGGCGTCGGTACGATTCATTTGTGGCACACAAACCAGTCACCGTGAGCTTGAGACGGCCATCGCCAATTTTTTGGGCACGGACGACAGCATTCTTTACGGATCGTGTTTTGACGCCAATGGCGGCTTGTTTGAAACCATTCTCAGCGACGCGGATGCGGTCATCAGTGATGAGTTAAACCACG
>JANPNU010000609.1:0-7733 GCA_031427615.1 Burkholderiales bacterium | reverse complement strand
GGTGCGGTTGTTTGTCACCAATAAATTGCCGGAGCACACGACCATTCATTGGCACGGTCAGCGCCTGCCAAACGGCATGGACGGGGTCGGCGGCCTGAACCAGCCACAAATTAATCCCGGCCAGACCTATGTGTATGAATTTGAAGCACGCCGCCCGGGCACGTTCATGTATCACCCGCACGCCGATGAAATGACGCAAATGGCCATGGGCATGATGGGCTTTTGGGTCACCCACCCCAAACATCCCAAGTCATTACCCGGTTATCAGGATTGTGACCGAGACTTTTGTTTTTTGCTCAACGCCTATGATGTTGAGCCGGGTAGCGCCGTTCCAAAAGTCAACACCATGCTTGATTTCAATTTGTGGACTTTTAATTCACGCGCCTTTCCCGGCATTGATCCGTTGGTGTGCCGACTGGGTGACCGGGTGCGCATCCGGGTGGGCAATCTGACCATGACCAATCATCCGATTCATTTGCACGGCCATGAATTTGTCGTCACACAAACCGACGGTGGCATTGTCCCGCCAGGCGCACGCTGGCCGGAAGTCACCACCGACATTGCCGTCGGGCAAATGCGCGCATTTGAATTTGTTGCCAGTGAACCCGGCGATTGGGCGTTTCATTGCCACAAATCGCACCACACCATGAACGCCATGGGTCATGATGTGCCAACCATGATCGGGGTTGATCATCGTGATGTGGTGAGCAAAATAACCAAACTGATTCCGGACTATATGGTGATGGGCGAGCGTGGCATGGCCGATATGGGCGAAATGGAAATGCCGCTGCCGGACAACACGTTGCCCATGATGACCGGCACCGGGCAATTTGGCCCGATCGAAATGGGCGGCATGTTTACCACCGTCAAGGTACGCGCCAATCAACCGAAGAACGACTACAAAGATCCGGGCGACTATGTCTTTCCAAAAAATTCCGTGGCATACGAATGGAAAGGTGAATCAATGAATCCCATCACCGCACCCACATCCCGCGGCGGCGAGATTGATCCGTCCACCGGTAACGTAAAAAACATTCGCGAAACAACCGTCACCATCCGTAAACCAAACGGCCACGCCGGCCATTAACTGACCAGACCGATCGAAAGGGCATCATGAAAATAACCAACATCAAACACGCGGCCAAACACAACTTTGTCGCCGGATTGGCAATGATCCTGTTGTGTACAACGGGCACCATGGGCGCAATGGCCATCACCGCCGGCAACGTATTCGCTCATACGGAGAAACCTCATGCAAAAACAGAGAAAAAAGCGATTTCCAAAGACGTGCACGCCTGGGGTCAGGAAGGTGACTCTCGGAAGGTGACCCGCACCATCATCATTACGATGACGGACAATATGCGTTTTACGCCGGATGTCATCGATATCAAACAAGGCGAAACCATTAAATTTGTCGTCAAAAATGCCGGACTGGTCTTGCACGAAATGGTGATTGGCACCAAGGAGGAGTTGGCCAAACATGCTGACTTGATGAAAAAACACCCCAATATGGAGCATGACGAACCCTACATGGCGCATGTGGATCCAGCCAAAAAAATTAACCTCGTGTGGAAGTTTTCGAAAGTGGGCACTTTCATGTTTGCCTGCCTGATTCCGGGGCATTTTGAAGCTGGCATGAAGGGTACCATCAACGTCATTGCGGCAGCCGCAACTAAAAAGTCTTAACAAGATCGGTCTCACCCAACATAAAGGAAATTTCATGCAAAAAAATATCACCCTCTTGCTCGCCGGCATCGCTATCGCCAGCACACCAGCATTGGTTAACGCCACCGAATCAACAAAACACAGCGATCACCATCAAACCAAGGCCGCCGCCAACGACAAAACACCCGAAATGGTCAACGCAGAGGTCAAAAAAATTGATGTCGATGCCAAAAAAATCACCCTTAAACACGCCGAAATTAAAAGCCTCGACATGCCAGCAATGACGATGGTGTTTCAAGTCAAGGATTTAAAGATGTTGGAAAACGTCAAACCGGGTGACAAGGTGAAATTCAGTGTTGAACAAACCAAGAGCGGTTATCTGGTCACCAGTATTGAAGGTGCCAAATGAGTCAGGCAATTCTGAATCGAATCGCCACGGCGGCATTCGTTGCTGGCTTGACGGCTGTTACCACGTCATCAATTGCCAATGAAAAAGCAACCGCCAACGCGCCCAAGGTAACGGCGGCAAAGGCGCCAGATGCGGCAACCAATCCGGTAGCCGACAAGGTGATGGCAGTGGTTGCGCAATTACGCGAGGCAATCAAAACGGGTGACACCATGTTGGCCGAACGCAGCATGGCGGGAAACATCACCATTTTTGAGCAGGGCCACGCCGAAAAGTCACGCGCCGAATATATCAGTCATCACTTCAGGGAGGATGTTGTTTTTGCCAAAGCCGTACCCTCAAAAGTGGTGTCCTCACAGGTGCAAATTGACGGCGCAATGGCGCTGGTCACCGCATATAGCACCACCGACGGCACCTTTAAAGATCGACCCATCAAAAATGCCGGTGTGGAAACGTACGTTCTGCGCTTGCGTGGTGATACATGGTTGATTGAGCACATTCATTGGTCGTCAAGCAAACGCCCATAGAACCCAACACACCAGAACACCATCATGCCGAGTGCCAGACATATTCCCCTGCTGCTGATTCTGGCACCGGCAATTTGCTGTTTCCCATGTGATCACACATGGTTATGTGTTGTGGTTTCCTCAACGACTGCCGGCTTTTTCTATGTCGTCGCCAGCATTATTGGCGAGCTCAGAACGTTGGGCAGTTCGCGAGGCGAGATTCTCTAGCCAGAATTGACGCAATAGGGAGCTTGAAGTGTGGCAGGTCAATACATGTTGTCTAAAAATTCCGTCATTCCCGCGTCCCACAGGGATACACTTCGATAAAGGTGGGAATGACTATTTTGGCGGGTGAAATTGCTTAACCGAGTGACATGAGGTTCAGACACCATTTAATTTTCACTCTTTTCATTTATTCAATCGCACCCGTCAAAACTAGCCAGCCACCATTCAATTCATCGAATAATCCCGCCCATCCCCGAGCAGAATAATTGGAATGAACAACCCAGCCCACCGCTTTTTTAAACCCTGTCAGCCACGGACCGACTGGTTGTAATCTCCGCGCCTTCCCCGAGTTTGCCCCTGGCTTTCCTGCATAACCGGCAATTTTCAGGCAATTCTTGCCGTCAACCAGACTGTTTTCCCCAAATGAGTCCAATTTCACCGCGAGAAAACGATAAAATAGCGGCTTGATCCACTTTTAGACTTTCAAGGCTGTTTGATGTCCTTTGCTTCACTGAATCTTGACCCGCAAATCCTGCGCGCTGTTACCGAACAAGGCTACACCGAGCCAACCCCCATTCAGGCACAAGCGATTCCCGCTGTCCTTAATCGCCTCGATATTATGGGTTGTGCCCAGACTGGCACCGGCAAAACAGCGGGTTTTACGCTGCCCCTCCTGCATTTGTTGGCACCTCTGGCGAGCAGCAGCACCTCGCCGGCCAAACATCCGGTGCGGGCGCTGGTATTGACCCCGACACGCGAACTGGCCATGCAGGTCGAAGAGTCGGTGCGCACCTATGGCAAGTATTTGCCACTGCGCACGGCGTTGCTTTATGGCGGGGTGGATATCAAACCTCAAATCAAAACCTTGCAAGGTGGTGTCGAAATCGTGGTCGCCACCCCCGGACGTCTGCTGGACCACCTGGAGCAAAAGAGTATCAGTCTGGGTCAGGTGCAAATGCTGATCCTGGACGAAGCCGACCGCATGCTCGATATGGGTTTTATGCCAGCGATCACGCGCATTCTTGCGGCGCTGCCGCCGATGCGGCAAAACCTGTTGTTTTCAGCGACCTTCTCGGACGAGATCAAACGATTGGCCAGCGGCTTCATGCGCAACCCGACCATGATTGAAGTCGCGCGTCGCAATGCCCCCCCCGAGTTGGTGACCCATTTGGTTTACGAAGTGCCGGCGTTGAGAAAACACGCCCTGCTTGCCCATTTGGTGAAAAGCCGCGACATGCAGCAGGTGCTGATTTTCACGCGGATGAAGCGTGATGCCGACAAACTCTCCCGCCAATTGGTGCGGGATGGCCTGTCAGCGACCGCGATTCACGGTGACCGCAGCCAATCGGAACGCACCCAGGCGCTGGAAGAATTCAAAACCGGCAAGGTCAAGCTGTTGGTGGCGACCGATGTCGCCGCACGCGGTATTGATATTGACCAATTGCCGTTTGTGATCAATTACGAAATCCCCAATACACCAGAAGACTATGTGCATCGCATCGGCCGCACTGGCCGTGCCGGCACACCGGGCGAAGCCATTTCGCTGGTGTGTGCCGAGGAGATGGAGTATTTGACCGCCATCGAAAAATTGCTCAAACACGAGATACCACGGCTACCGTTGCCTTTGATTGCCGGGGAAGCACCGTCGCGATCACGTGGCCACGATGAAGATCGGGCGCGTAAAGCGCCTGACCGTGGTAACCACAGACATGAGCGCACCCAGCCAATGCTCACCGACCGGACCCATGCAAAAGCCGCCGATCGTAGTGACCGTGGCGACCGGGGTGACCACGGCCGGCCACCCGCCACCGACGAGGAACGCCAGCAGCGTAGTGAAAATCGGCGCCTGCGGGATGCCAAGGATTCGCGCCCTGCCCGCCCCTTGAGTCCGCGCCAGACCCACGATACGCCGCCACAACCGCCGCATCCGAGTTATCCACACTTTGATTTCAGCAAGCCGTACGAACCAACCAAAAAAGTCATGTCAATTGAAGAAACGGCGGCGGCCACCATTGAGACCGGCGCGTCCCACCGGCCGGCGGTGCGATCCATTGGCGCATTGCTGGGACGCAAAAAAGTCGGATAGACCGTTTTGCATCGAGCGGCATCGACCAGTATCAACCTGCATTGGCGTGCATCTGCCATCGCGTGATGGCGTGGCGTCGTGGGGTGGGGTGGGGTGGTGTGGTGTGGTGTGGCGTGATTCAAATCCCACAATCGTGCCGCCACAAGGCAATTCGCACTTCTTTGTTGAATTAGGCAACTTCTAAAAACCCCAAAAACTCCCTCCCCTGCGTCCGGTAGGCAGGGGCCCAATTTCTGTTGTGGGTTCAATGGCATCCAAAAATTGGCACCCGGCCTTTGCCGCAGTGTCTCCCGCGGGACGCCGGCAAAGAGCAGGTTTTTAGACGTTCCCATTAGCCGCCCTCACCTTTTGGCGCACACTTTCAAGCAAAACCGGCTGAAACAGTCCGCTGTTAGCCGACCTTCAAAACCAGCTTGCCGAAGTTTTCGCCGTTGAATAATTTCATCAATACCTCCGGGAAACGGTCGATGCCTTCTTCGATGTGTTCTTTGGACCGCAGCTTGCCTTCTTGCATCCAGCCAGCCATCGTCATGGCACCCTCTTTGTAGCGCGGCGCGTAGTCAAACACCACAATGCCTTCCATACGGGCACGATTCACCAACAACGATAGATAATTTGCCGGGCCCTTGATTGGGGTGGTGTTGTTGTATTGCGAAATGGCGCCACAAATGACAATGCGGGCGTGCAAATTAATACGCGTCAGCACCGTGTCGAGAATCTCGCCACCAACGTTGTCAAAATACACGTCGACCCCATCCGGGCAGGTGCGCTTCAGGCCAACCCGCACATCTTCGTTTTTGTAATCAATACAGTCGTCAAAGCCGAGCTCGTTGATGACCATCTGGCATTTTTCGGCACCACCGGCGATGCCCACCACCCGACAGCCCTTGATTTTGGCCACCTGACCCACCGTGGCGCCCACCGCGCCGGCCGCACCCGATACCACCACCGTTTCACCTGCTTTGGGCTGCCCCGACTCCAGCAAACCAAAATAGGCGGTCATACCCGGCATGCCGAGTACGTTTAGATAGGTGGTGAGTGGTGCCAGCTTGGGGTCGACCTTGGTAAAGCCCTTGCCATCGGTCAGGCAGTAGGTTTGCACCCCCGGCGTGCCAGCCACGTGATCACCCGGTTGAAACTTTGGATTGTTGGACGCCACCACTTCACCAATGCCGCCGGCGCGCATCACGTCCCCCAGTTTCACCGGCTCAATATACGATTTCATTTCATTCATCCAGCCGCGCATGGCGGGGTCCAGTGAAAGATACAGCACTTTGATCAGCACCTGCCCATCACCGATTGCTGGCAACGGCTCATCGGCAAAAACAAAATCGCTGCGTTTGGGCTCGCCGATTGGGCGCGCGTGGAGGCGAACGGTGTGATTGGTAATCATGATGGCTGGCATCTTTCAAGAATAGGAGGTCAGCCACGATTATGCATGGCGACGTGACCGGTAGAAACAAAAAAGCCGGCACGCTTTGCAGCGCACCGGCTCTTATTTGAGACTATTTCAGGTTACTTCAGGTGACCTGCGACTAATTTGGTCATCTCAAACATCGAAACAACTTTTTTGCCACCGAAAACTGCTTTGAGCTTTTCGTCAGCGTTGATCATGCGACGGTTAACTGCATCTTGAAGTTTGTTCTTCTTGATGTAGTCCCACAGCTTTTTAGTCACTTCGGTACGTGGGATGGCAGTTGCGCCAACCACGGCAGCCAACATTGACGAAGGGGTCATTGGCTTCATGAACGCTGCATTTGGCTTACGCTTGGCAGCTGGCTTTTTGGCAGCGGGCTTCTTAGCAGCGGGCTTTTTTGCAGCGGGCTTCTTAGCGGCTGGCTTCTTTGCGGCGGGCTTTTTAGCGGCTGGCTTCTTTGCAACTGGCTTCTTTGCGGCGGGCTTCTTAGCGGCTGGTTTTTTTGCGGCGGGTTTTTTTGCTGCTGGTTTCTTTGCGGCCATGTATTTCCTCCAGTGTTTGTCAGGTTGTCCGTAACAGAGGGGTTTGTTTTTACACTGGTAAGGATTTGCATCCTCATAGTGTAATTACGCACCACGGCGCAAATATAACGCATTATTTCAACTTGTGTGCAAGAGCTTAACGAAGTATTTATCGTAATCAGGGGATACTTGTCATAGGAGAAAATCAAAAACGATGACATTCCAGTTCAAAATATCATTCTGAAAACAACCAATTTGCCGCCATCTCGTTGTTGCAACAAACAACATTTCCCCTATGAAAACCTGTTAAAAATGCAATTTTTTCCGTTTATGCAATTGCTGGAAAGCCACCAACCGTTTGACGTCACCGAGGCCGCTCATTTGGCGGTTGTGCGCGATTTTGTCAATAAAAAAAGTGCGGCATTTTGGCAACGCTCGACGTTGGATGGTCATGTCACTGGCTCCGCGTTTATTGTGAATGGTGACCAAACCCACACACTTTTGCTGCATCACGCCAAGCTTAATCGATGGGTGCAGCCGGGTGGTCACCTCGACGAAACCGATGATTCACCCGCTGCTGGTGCCCTGCGCGAGGCGATTGAAGAGACCGGTATTGCCGCCTTGTCGTTGGCCAGCGACGCATTGTTTGACGTCGACGTCCATTTGATTCCTGAGCGCAATCAAGACAAAATCCACGAACCGGCGCATTACCATCACGACGCACGTTATCTTGTCATTGCCGGAGTGAAAGATGTCACAATATCATCTGAGTCGCTTGCCTTTCGCTGGGTTGCACTGACAGAATTGGCAGGTGGGCGTCACGAGTCAGGACTCGTCCGTATGGCCAGAAAACTAATGATTCGTCAGGAAATATCCCGATCACTATGAATATGGAACTCGCAAAAAT
>JANPNU010000608.1:0-4408 GCA_031427615.1 Burkholderiales bacterium | reverse complement strand
CCTCGCGCCATTTTAAGTTCTGCGCAATATTGCCTTGTATCAGTGATACCGTGACCGGCTCACCGGATGGGCTGGACCACTGGATTGCTGCCGCCACAATGCCACCCAGCCAAACAATGGTAAAAACGATGGCGAGGCGACGGCGCGGTGCCGGCAATATGCCTGATAATTTTGGTGAAACAACCACGATGGCACCTGCGGTCATGGCCAGCAAGCCGCTGATACCAAACACCCCGAAAATCGGCGCGTACCCGGCCAATGGCGCCAACGACAGCGGTGACGGCACTTGTGTATATCCAAGAATCAGCCAGGGGAACCCGGACACAATCCATGCACGTAAAATTTCGGCGCCAACAAAAACGGCCGGCATGAGCAGTAGAAAGCGGGTTGCGGGTGGCACGCTAAAACGCGCTTGCAACCAACCTGCGAGCGTCGTGTACAACGCCAAATAACCGCAAAACATGAGTATCGCAACCGCCGCCATCGGCGCGGGCATGCCGCCATAGACATGCAGGCTGACGTACAGCCAGGACACTCCGGCAAGGAATAACCCCATGCCCCAAGCAAAGCCAATGGCCGCAGCCTGTCTGGCGGTTGGAGAATGCGCCCACAAGGAAAACAAAATCACCAGTGAAATGATGGCCAACGGCCAGACGTGAAACGGTGCGAAAGAAAATACCGTGGCCGCGCCGGCTGCGGTTGCGACTAGGAGCCGGATGGGCAATCGCACAATAGGCCGTTGGCTGGTATTACGCTGCTTTGCCAACCGCGTTTGCCGGGTCAGCGCTGCCTTGGTCGGCCGCCAGACGTTCAACCATCAACGAATACACCCTGCGGCTGTCTGCCCGCAGCACCAGAAAACGAAAACCACTAAAGGTGATGGATTCGTTGCGTTTTGGGACGTGACCAAAATGGTTCACAACCAGCCCACCAACCGTATCAAACTCATCGTCTGAAAAGTGAGCGGCAAAGTGCTCGTTAAAGTCGCCTATTTCTGTCACCGCCTTGACACGGAAACGGCCACCCTTGTCCGGCAGAATATTGTCTTCGGTTTCATCAAAGTCATACTCATCCTCGATGTCACCGACAATTTGCTCGAGCACATCTTCGATGGTGATGAGGCCGGCAACACCGCCATACTCATCAACAACCATGGCGATATGATTGCGGTTTGCCTTGAATTCCCGCAACAAAACGTTTAGACGTTTTGACTCCGGCACAAACACAGCCGGTCGCAGCATATCGCGCACATCAAATTCGTCCGAATTCGCGTAATACCGCAACAAATCCTTCGCCAGCAAAATGCCTATGACGTTGTCTCGTGAATTCTCAAACACCGGAAAGCGGGAATGCGCGGTTTCAATAACGCTTGGAATAAACTGTTGCGGCTGGTCTTCAACGTCAATCATGTCCATTTGTGAGCGTGGAATCATGACATCGCGCACCTGCATTTCGGAGACCTGCATCACACCTTCGATCATGGTGAGCGCATCCGCATCCAGCAGCTCGTTTTCAAGTGCGCCGTGTAACAATGCAACCAGTTGATCGCGATCCTCGGGCTCTCGCAGCAACATCGAGGAGAGTCGCTCCATTAATGATCGTTTCGGTCCATCTTCCATTCGGTCATCGCCGCGCATTTTTTCCGATTGTATGGCGGCAGAATGCTCTACACCTGCGTACCCGGTTGTCATTGGCGGCTTGCTGTTAAGATTTGTCTATTTTACCGTACTCGGCGCAGCCAACACCGCTTCGCTGTTGATATCAAACGTTTCATCGTATGGGTTGCCAATCCCCAGTGTGGCGAGAAGTTTTATCTCGATTGATTCCATCACCGCCGCTTCGCGCGCTGTTTCATGATCGCGGCCCGCCAGGTGCAAAACGCCGTGTATGGTCAGATGCGCGTAGAGATTTTTTAATAACTTTTTCTGCGCCTTCGCCTCACGCGCCACCACCGGTGCACATAAAACAATATCACCCATCAATATGGGTGCCGAATTTTCATGATAAACAAAGGTCAGCACGTTGGCCGCGTAGTCCTTGCCCCGAAATGCCGAGTTTAGGTTGCGTGCTTCTGCGGCATTAACAATACGAACCGTGATTTCGACTGGCTTGTTTACCGTCGCTGTTGCCGCCTGCACCCATTTTTTAAACATGGTGGCGCTGGGAATATTGGAGAGCTGGCTGACACATTGCACCGCGACCGTCGACACAACCCGTTTGGTTGCTTTACTCATGTCGAAACTTTATAAAAGTCTAATATCCACAACCAGTTTGCGCCTCTTTTGCCCGAAACAAGCCGTACATAGCCATGTTTCATTTTTAGTTTCGCCGCGTTTTGGTGTGTTCATCGTAGGCGGAAACAATGGCCTGAACGATGGGATGACGTACAACGTCCACAGCTTGAAAAATTGTAAAACCAATACCAGCAATCCCATACAAAACGTTGCGGGCATCAACCAGTCCGCTCAATTGACCAACCTTTAGGTCAACCTGGGTGACGTCGCCGGTAATCACCGCCCTGGTGCCAAAGCCGACCCGCGTCAGAAACATTTTCATTTGCTCCGGCGTGGTGTTTTGCGCCTCATCAAGAATGATAAAAGAATGATTCAGAGTGCGGCCGCGCATAAACGCCAACGGCGCCACTTCAATTTGACTGCGTTCAAACATCCGGCTGACCTTGTCAAAACCAAGCAGGTCATAAAGCGCGTCATATAAGGGGCGCAAATACGGATCAACCTTTTGCGACAGGTCACCCGGCAAAAATCCAAGACGTTCTCCAGCCTCAACAGCGGGCCGGGTCAAAATAATACGTTTGACTTGATCGCGCTCAAAGGCGTCTACCGCACAGGCTACCGCCAAATACGTTTTACCCGTCCCGGCCGGCCCAACACCAAATGTGATGTCGTGAGATTGAATTGCCTGAATGTATTGCGCTTGCCGGTCGGTGCGGGCGCGCAATTCGCCTCGACGTGTATTCAAAAAAACGTCATTGCTGGCATTGTTCAACTGCGCAATATTTACGTCTTGTTTAGACGACTTGTTATCACGGGTTCTCTGTAATTCGACCAGCCCGAGCTGAATTTCTTCGGCCGACATGTCATCACCGGCCTTGGCGTAAAACCGGCTCAAGGCCCTGGCGGCCACATCAATTTTTTTCCGCTCACCCGAAACCATAAACTTCTCACCGCGCCTGGAAATGGAAACGTCAAGCGCGGTTTCAATTTGCCGCAGATTGGCGTCAAGCGCCCCGCACAACGCATTCAAGCGATGGTTATTGACCGGTGTGAACGAAAATTCCAGCGACGGCGTTGTCATTATTCGGCGGCTATGGCGTCAGGCTCATTGATGACAACAGCGGCGCGCAAGGTAAAATGCATGGCCTGAGTGATTACCACCTCAACAAATTCCCCGATCAACCGCGCATCCCCTGGAAAATTCACCACTCGATTGTTGTCGGTTCGCGCCATGAGTTCGTTTTGGTCCTTGCGTGACAGCCCTTCCACCAGCACACGCTGCGTGGTGCCGACCATCAATTCAGAGACCGCGGTGGATTGTGCTTCCAGCACTTTTTGCATTTGCCGCAGGCGCTGCAATTTGATAGTTTGTGGCGTGTCATCATGAAGGCTTGCGGCCGGTGTGCCCGGGCGACGCGAATACACAAATGAAAACGCACCGTCAAACTTGATGTCGTCGATCAACTTCATGGTGCGCAAAAAATCCTCTTCTGTTTCACCCGGAAATCCAACAATAAAGTCACTTGAAATCGAAATGTCCGGACGTTTCTCACGCAGTCTGCGAATAATTGACTTGTACTCCATCACGGTATAACCACGCTTCATTGCCGCGAGCACCTTGTCACTGCCCGCTTGAACTGGCAGATGTAATTGCGACACCAGTTTTGGCAGCTTTGCATAACAATCTATCAGCCGCTGGGTGAATTCAAGCGGGTGCGAAGTGGTGTAACGAATGCGCTCGATTTGGTCAATGCCATTTACGGCGGTAAGCAGATAGGCAAAATCGGCTTCAACTTCTTCGCCATCAGCATCAATTATTTTGCCGATGTAAGCGTTGACATTTTGACCGAGCAACGTCACTTCTTTGACGCCGCGTGCTGCGAGCTTGCGGATGTCGGTCAAAACATCCGCAAGCGGCCGTGAAATCTCCTCGCCCCGCGTGTAGGGCACCACACAAAAACTGCAATACTTCGAACAGCCTTCCATGATCGATACAAAAGCAGTGGCACCATCCACCCGTGCAGGCGGCATATTGTCGAATTTTTCATTTTCAGGAAATGAAATATCCACTTGTGAGCATTGCGATTTTTGCTGGGCATCAAGCATTGCCGGCAGACGGTGCAAAGTCTGCGGGCCAAATACCAAATCAACATACGGGGCACGTTTGACCAGTG
>JANPNU010000607.1:0-2592 GCA_031427615.1 Burkholderiales bacterium | reverse complement strand
GCCGCCAATGGCAAGCATAATCAAAATGACCAGCAGCAGCACCATGCCGCGTTGCCTTGCGACGGATTTCATGGGGTCCGCTTTTTTGCAGTTGTTTGGACAGGGGCCTTCTTCTTTACTGCTTTTGTTTTTGACGCGTTTGACTGACCACTTGAATGCGGATTGTCCTTCGCGTCATCAACCGCGCGAGCAGCGCCAATACTTGAACCGCTCAAAAAAACTTTTGGCTCCGGCCCAACCATGGCTGAACTGGGGAGCACGCTACCATCATGCGCAACGACATAGCGCGTGTTGCCTTGTCGGCCACCATTTACCCAATAGGTGGTGCTGCCGTCACTGCGTTTTACAAATCCATTTAACACCGTTGTGCGATAAACAACTTCCTCATTAACAATTTGTACCCCGTCTTTGCGGGCCTTGTTTAACTGCGCGCGTTTGGCGTCCGTAAAAAATAATTTTCCACTTAATGCCAGCGAAGTAGTGGCAACCGGATCAGGGACATATGCGGATGTGGCCGTGGTGCCAATTGTACCTTTGTCGCTGGCGACGCCCTGCGCGAGGGCTGCCGAGGCGAAAGCCACGCCAATCAGCATTGCCAAGGCTTGCAGGGCAGGGCAGGGGGTTGTTTTTATAGGCCGGTGGTTCATTTGCCACCGGCCGCAGGTGACGCAGTCCTTTGGGCGGGCGCGCCGTTTGTTTGTTTGTCCAGTAGCGTAATCCACTCCAACGAACATTCTGCTTCAACAGCAGGTCCCATCGTGGCGACAACATGTTCACGCTCCGCTTCGCCTTCGGTTATATCGGTTCGACTACTCGATGCCTGCTGTTGCACCAAAAATTGTCTGGCTTGTCTTGCTTCGACTTCTGCCGAACTAAGACTGCGTTTCAAAATACATCGATCAACCGGAAACAGGCCGCGTTGCAGGCGCGGAAATTCATCCAAAAAGGCGACCATATCGCCGTCGTGAAGTGCGCTGGCCTTAAATTGGAGGCGGCTGCCCAGTGCATCAACGGCTGTGATGGTGGTACCACTCGCCAGCATGAGTGGACGTTGCGCGCCGATTCTATATTCGAGGGAAACAATATTGTGGCGGGTTTTCAATGCGTCCATTGCGTCCAGCAAATCCAGTCTATTTTCGGGTATAAATACGCCGCGACCGGCGAGTGCTTTATAGGTGTCTTCCGAGTCCCGCAAGTCAGCCCGCTCGCGTTTTGCATTGGCGAGCCGCGATTGCATATCGCTAAGCGCACGTTTGGAGGTCACGTTGTTGGCTTTTTCGGATTGCCAATATAAATAGCTGCCACCGGCCAAAAATAGCGCAACACCAATCCCGCCGACGACAACGATATAGGCAAAACGAAGTGCGGCAAATCCTTCTTTTGTTATTAGGCTCATGTGCCGGGAACCTGTTTGACCAGTCGGATGGAAAACGGCGCGGCCGTTGCAAATGAATTTTTTTGATCAATGACCTTGAGACTTGCCTGTGGCCCCAAATCAAAAGGGAAAGTCGTTACGGCCGCTTGGTAGCCTGGCATTTTCCCAAGCCCGGCCACCAGTCGATCAATTTCGACCAGCGCATTACGAATATTGCCATCATAGGGCTGGATAGCCAGTTCCAAATGCACAATTTGATATTTGTTGCCGGCGAGCGGTGGGTTGGACTCGGTCCCGGCAATGACTGATGCGACATTTGTACCAGTTGCGGCTTGCTTGGATTCCGATGTGACTTGCAACGCCACATTCGATGCCCCGCTTTTGGGAGGCGAGGGTAATACAAAGTTTTTGTCATTACTTGTTCCCCAGGTGATTTGATTGAGGGTCACCAAGGGAAATTCATTCAGAACGGGGGCAATCTCTTTGAGCACCACGCCGGGCGTTGCCGGCAATGGTCGTACCTGGGAATTGAAAAACGTACTGGTGTCCCTGACCGTGTCCGTGGCCATTTTTTGCGCGTGCATTGACGTTAATACACTTTGGAACTCCGACTGCAAGCCACGTGCCTGATTAAATCGCGCATCCATTTCATTGCCGATTTGTGTGGCTTGATACAGATTAAATGCCCCACCAACCGCGCCTACGGCCAGCACAACAGCCGTGACGCCGTACAGCGCAATACGCGCGCGCCGAAAAGTGCTGTATCGAGTATCCACCCTGGTGGCAAAATGATTCTCGACTCGTCCGCGTGAAAATATGTGGCAGAGAATTTCTTCGGCGTGGGAGGACGTGGGGGCCGGTGAAATGTTTAGTTTTTCCGCAGCCTGGTTGATGTCGATAAATCGGAAACGCAACATCGGAAATGACTGAATGGCATCTTGCATCATTGCCCGATCGCGGTCGTGTCCAAGCAGGCACACTTCCAGCGAATCGTCGGTGCCAAAAAAATGCAAGCTGTCGAGGTATTGCCAAGTGCGGCTGGTCTCGGCGGCGATGAGTTGTCCAACCGAACGCGACTCATCGTAAATGATCGGCGTGATCCGGCTGAACTTGATTTGTTTGTCCTTGAAGTAGGTTTGCCGAAGACCAAAATCCGGAACAATGGTGACCAGCATAGTGTGCGAATAACCAATGCCAAGTTCTTTTAACAATCGACC
>JANPNU010000606.1:0-1519 GCA_031427615.1 Burkholderiales bacterium | reverse complement strand
TCGCGCACAAAATGGCTATGGAATATGTGTCTGAAATGGATGGCGATGCGGTTTCTTGAGGGCGGCAATTGGCGCGGAGCGACTGACTTACTGTGCGTGGTTGATCGACGTATAAGCCTTTTAGCCTTGAACTGTCATTTGCCAACACAAAATCGACTGAAAATCTCCCCCAATAAATCGTCAGAAGTGAATTCTCCAGTGATGCTGGAAAGCGCGCGTTGGGCGAGGCGCAGCTCTTCTGCGAAAAGCTCTGGTTGTTCGCTAAGTTGCTCGGCCGCAGCGGTGTGTACCGATGCGTCATCTAAGGCGCGTAAATGACGTTCCCTCGCCAAAAATACGCCCTCGCCGCTTGGTTGCCATCCGGCCACCTTCAACAACCATTGCCGTAATTCCGCTATCCCATCGCCATTTAGCGCTGATACGTACAGATCAGAATCTGCCGCGATGACGCCTCTGGATTGTGTTCCACGTGAAACAACCCCGTCCCCGATCAAATCTATTTTGTGGTACACCAGCGCGACCGGCAGATTTTTGGGTAAGCGCTCGCGGATGTCCATTTCCTTGCCCTGAGCCTCGCTCCCTGCCTCAATGATAAGTAGCGCCGCCCCAGCCTTCTCCGCAGCGATCCACGTACGTGCGATGCCAATCTTCTCTACCTCGTCATCGCTGTCGTGCAATCCGGCGGTATCGATGAGATGAATCGGCACCCCATCCACCAGTATCGTAGCGCGCACATGGTCGCGGGTGGTACCCGCTACCGGGGTGACAATTGCTACCTCTTCGCCGACCAATCGATTGAGGAGGCTCGACTTCCCGACGTTTGGGCGTCCGATCAGCACCACTGTAAGTCCGTCACGTAGAACCGCGCCCTGCCTGGCTTCCCGGGCTAAATTGGCCTGCAAGGCGCGTATTTCCTTGAGTTTAATCTGTTGCGCAGCGCGATCAGCAGGGTCAATTTCCTCTTCAGGGAAATCGATGCATGCTTCCACATGCACACGCAAATCCGTCAACCTCCCAGTCAGTTCAAATATGCGCGCTGAAAACTCGCCCGTTAACGTGCGTGCAGCCGACCTTGCAGCCTCGGCAGAATTGGCGTCGATCAGGTCGGCTACACTTTCAGCTTGAGCCAAGTCTATCTTGTCGTTCAAAAATGCGCGCTCTGTGAACTCACCTGGCTGCGCGATCCTGCAGCCGAGCGCCAGGCACCGACGCAGTAATAGTTGCATCACGGCAGGGCCGCCATGACCCTGAAGCTCAAACACATCCTCTCCCGTATACGAAAGCGGTGCCGGAAAGTACAACACTACACCTTGATCAATCACACCCTGTTCTGCATCGCGAAAAACGCTGACCGTCGCCACGCGCGCCGGCGGGCATCTGCCGGTGAGCTTTTCCACCAACTGTTTCAAGTTAGCCCCTGAAACGCGCACCACGCCGATGCCCCCGCGACCAGGTGCGGTGGCAATTGCGGCTATCGTCGGCCTGATTACAACTTTTGGGGTGTTAGGCGATGGCATTT
>JANPNU010000605.1:0-2447 GCA_031427615.1 Burkholderiales bacterium | reverse complement strand
GCCACCGCTGCTTCAAAGCCGATCATCACGCCTTTCTTTTGCGCAGCGCTGAAAATTTCATTGCCGTGGGTGGCGAGCAGCGCCTTGTTGGCGGTTACCACGTGCTTGCCGGCCTCAATCGCGCGCAGCACCATGGTCTTGGCAATGGTGTAGCCGCCAATCAGTTCGATGACGATATCGATGTCGGGATTATTCAGAATGTCGTCGGCGTTTTTGGTGACCACCGCGCGGCCCTTGACGATGCGCCCGGCGCGTTCGGTGTCGAGATCGGCGACCATCGAGATGACGATGTCGCGCCCGGCGCGGCGCACGATTTCCTCGCGATTGCGCGCCAGCACGTTGAAGGTGCCGCTGCCGACCGTGCCGATGCCGAGCAGGCCCACTTGAATCGGTTTCATCAGATGTACCAAAAAAGGAAGGAAAACACGCCGCCATCAGACAACGGCACATGAAAAATACCTAGTGCTTCAGTGCATCAAAAAAACGGCTTGCCCACACCGAACGCTGTTTGATTTGCTCTGGATCCAACAGTTTGAGCAAAGCATGTGAGTCGCGCCCTTTGTCGTACTCCCGCTTCGTTGAAGCCGCCGCGAGTGTTTTCAACTGCGCCAATACTTTAGCCTTATCGATGGTTTCGATATTCCCTGGAACCACAAATGTTTGACCAAAATAGCGTTTCAATGCATTGGCGTCAGCTAGAAACCAGCTTTCTGTGAGTTGCACCATAAAGTGCAAGGCGGTGGCGCTCGCAGCGGCTGGCCGCTCCCAGCCTTCGTGCCGCTTGACATGCGCCCAAGGGTCCTCACCTAACACAGGATGTTCGCTATCAATCAAGCACAGTACCTGGTGCCCAAGAGCATGCTGACGCTGGTACTCCACCCATGCATCACCACGCCCACCACCCATGACTATTTGATGCCTGGTTGCAACGCCGCTACGCCGGATGAGTTCACCAAAACCTTCGCGCAACCGGCTCTGTAGCGCCTTGTTGCCTTTGCCGCCCCCCTCGATCACCAGAACCGTCACCACCGGTTGCCGCCCAGGTTTCCGCGTGTCCAAAGCGCGCCCAATGAATAGTCTGTCAGCCACGGTTTCAATGCGTCAGCGTTCAACCGTCGAACCTGGGTACCTTTCTCGGATGATTCACACACCAGCACGTTTTCCGGTGTATCGCTCAATGCATCAATCAAAATATCCGAGTGTGTGGTAACGATTAACTGGGTATTGGCCGACGCCTGCACAAGCATTTCCGCCACCTTCGGCAAGATGTCCGGATGCAAGCCAATCTCAGGTTCTTCAAGGCAAATTACCGGGGGCGGCTTCGGATGACACAAGACACACATCAGCGCCAAATAGCGTAGCGTGCCATCCGACAAGCGCGTCGCTGGCAGGGCTTCTGCCAAACCAGATACTTGAAGCGCCAGTTGCACCGTCCCCCCATCGATGCGCGCAAGGAAGCCGTCAAATTGCGGATTGAATTCGCGCAGGCGGCGTCTTATTTCGCCTCGAACCTCGTTGAAATTGTCGAGATAATTCAACACCAGAGCCAAATTCGCCGCATCGGGTAACAAATGTTCTGATGGCAAATCGGGCTGTTGCGGCAACCGCGCCGGTGTATGTCGCCCGAACCCCCAATTCCGGTAAATCGCAATGCGCCGAAATTGACTGCCAAGGTAGGATATTTCCGGAAATTGTTCTGGATCAGCTCTTTGCGCAAGGATGGATTGGCTTGGATCGAGGTCTAAATCTTGCCGTAGACGTCTTCCATCATTTGCAGTTGCAGACCAGTCCTGCTCGCCGCTTGAACGGACATTAAGCACCGGACGCCCATTCTGAAAACGATAAAAAAAACGCACATCTGATTGGTGAGGTAAATCAGGTTTTTCGTTTTCGACCACCTCGTCAATCAAATTAAACCGTCCATTCAAACTTCCGAACTCAACGCGATAACGCAACGATTTCGCGTGCGATGTTTGCCCTGAAAGTACCGCGTCCAATCTGCAGGATTCGCCAGCGCCCGCCCCTTTCCACATCCATTGCGCTACTCCACCCCCTTGAAACAGGGGGCGACCAATGCTTTGCGGCGCCTGTGGCGCAGCTTCGAGCAAACTGATCGCATCAATAACATTGGATTTCCCCGCACCGTTGGTGCCGATCAGAACATTGAGCGGACGCAATTCAACGCCAACACCCTCCGGGCCGAAGGACAGTAAATTTTGGAGCGTCAGGTGTTGAAACATAAGCTGGGGAGACCGAAAATATCAATTTCAAGCTGCGGCCTTGGCCAGCAAGCCATCCTTGCGAAACATGTCCTTGATGCCACGCAGCGCCTGGCGCGTGCGCTGCTCGTTTTCGATCAGCGCGATGCGCACGTAGTCGTCGCCGTAATCGCCAAACCCGATGCCGGGCGACACCGCGATCTTGGCATCAGCCAGCAATTTTTTGGC
>JANPNU010000604.1:0-1821 GCA_031427615.1 Burkholderiales bacterium | reverse complement strand
GCGGCGACAACCACCCGCGGTTAAACCGAGATTTTCCATTAGGCGTCCCTTCGGGACTGTTTGGGCTCAGTTTGCTAACAGCACGGCCTGTTTTTGGCGTATTTCCTGTTTCTTCCTCTCGAATAGCCCGCTATTCGTTGGTCAGTCAACAGAAAATCCACTCAAAAATAGTCTCGTGATCATTCCAAACCCTGATGGAAAATCTCGGTTAAATCAGCGCAATTTCCGGGCTATGGACCAGTCGTTCTATATCCAACAGCGTGATGAGTTGGCCGTTGCATTCGGCCACAGCAAAGATTTGATCACTATCAACCACCGACATAAATTCCCTCGCAGGGCGCAGGCGCTGAGCGCCCAGATTGACCACCGTGGCGGCACCGTCAACCAATAATCCGACAAACCGGTCTTCAATTTCCAGAAAAATGGTGTCCGTCAACGCGTCACGCACACTAGGCTCTAAACCCAATTTGAGGCGCATATCGACGATCGGTGCCAAGTGACCGCGAAAATTAACAACACCTTTTATGTAACCAGGCACGTTGGTTATGGGTGTGGCTGCCGAAAAATGGCGAATTTCCACAACATACTGAAAATCGACACCAAACTGCTCACCACCGAGTCGAAAAACCAAGAAATCCGGTGTGGTGGCGCCTGCTGCGATTGTGGCCAACGAGTTTCGGTTCGAAAGCAGATTTGCGTTTGAGGAAATTTGTGGCGTCATCATTGTCCTTCCTTGTCGCGTTTAGCGCGTCAGCAACCTTGACCAACCCGCTGTGCTCCTATCTGACCATTCCCGAATGTGTGCCGCACCAGAAAATGACCCCTGCCGCTACAGAATCCGGCTAACGCGGCCATTTTTAATTTGCACCTTGTCCCCCATGCGCAAACCTTGATCATTGTCTGCTTTCACTGTCCTAAATGTGCCATCACCCAGTCGTACGCGTATCTCAACATGCTGGCTGCCCGGGCTGTTTGATTTTTCAATCGAGTTGCCTAATACCGCGCCACCCACTGCACCAGCCACGGTTGCAACATCACGACCCCGTCCACTGCCAACTTGATGGCCCAGTACCCCGCCGACTACGCCCCCAATTACGGCACCCCCCCCACTGCCCTTCGCCTGTTCGCGTACCGGCAAAATGCTGTCAACGGTTCCGCAATCAGCACACAGCGTCTCACGATCATTCTGCTTGGCGGTTGTTACGACCCTGCTGTCAGACGAGCTTGTCGCGCTATTGCCACCGGCTGTCGTCGTCGAGGTTGATCGTCCAGACTGGGAATTGTTAGCCACATCTGATGGGTCATAACTCGGTGTTGGTGTTGCTTTTGACGAACTGGAAGAAACTGACATTGCCGGTGCCTTGGCGCTGCCGGTTGCCGACTTAGGAGGGCTGGCGGGTGCGATTGAAGAATCGTACTTGGCCAATGGCTGGCCTATCGTCGTTTTGTCGATTGGCTTCAAATTTGTGCCACCCGTTTTCGGCCCGGTATCGGGCGATCCTGTATCAACGGCATTTGTGTCGCTGCCAATCATGGTGTGTGCGGCGCCGGCGGCGGTCACGGCCGGCGGCATTCCCGTACCTGATGGTTGCGGTTTGGAATTCATTGCGCCGACCAGCGGAATGACACCGGTCAATACGCCAATTCCAACAACACTCAACAGAGTCACCGCAATAGCGGCGACCATAATGATGGGGTGGGTCCTTTGCAACATGACGGCTCCTGCCTCAAATTGATAACGTTTAGCTGAAATTGTTCCAGCCATTAGAAAACGCGCTGGTCGCAAACTTCGTTGACCATCAGCCATGACAATTCGTCGGC
>JANPNU010000603.1:0-5680 GCA_031427615.1 Burkholderiales bacterium | reverse complement strand
ACAGTCCCGAAGGGACGCCTAATGGACAATCTCGGTTTAATAACTTGTCCACCTCTGGATCCCGGCCCGGGCAAGTGCCCGGTTCATCCTGAGCCCGTCGAAGGGCCGGCATGACGGGGTTTTTAGAAGTCCCCGATCCGTGGGCATGCCTGATCATCCGGCCATTGCTATCTCCATGAAAATTCACGCTTTTTTGCTGGCGTTTTCCTTTCTATTCCCGTAAACTCCCGTTTGTGCAATGCAGCAAGGGTTGTTAGCTGCAACGCGAAGTAGTAAACAAGTTCATCGTCCCCCGCCCCGCTGTTCTCTTTTCAGGCTCGTTGTTTGACGCCTTTCTCGAATCGCATATAGGTTGGTGCCGATGTTGGCGCATCAACCGCGATTTTCAATTTCCCTGCCGAAATCGTGACCACACGCGAAATATCGTGTGTTGGAATTGCTGTGCCTCTTTTTGCGATCAAGTTTGATCGCGTAACGATTTCTTTGTCTCCGTGTGGAGCAGAGTGGTCACGATTGAAAGTTGAAAATGAAATTTGAAACACTTGGCTTGAACAAAGCCCTTCTGGAAGCGATTGCCGCGACCGGCTATACCGATCCGACCGACGTGCAAGCGCGGACGATTCCTGAAGTTTTGGCTGGCAGCGACGTATTGGTCTCGTCACAAACCGGCAGCGGCAAGACTGCGGCGTTTATGTTGCCATCTTTGCAAATTCTGAGCGAACCGCATCCGGTTGTCGGTCGTGGTCCGCGCGTGTTGGTGTTGACGCCTACCCGCGAACTCGCCATGCAGGTCACCAAAGCCGCCGAAGTTTACGGCGTGAAAATGCGGCGCATCAAGACCGTTTCGATTGTGGGTGGCATGCCTTATCCGGTGCAAAACCGATTGCTGAAAGCAGGCGTGGATATTCTGGTGGCCACACCGGGTCGTTTACTCGACCAAATGCAATCTGGTCGTGTTGACCTTTCACGTTTGCAGATTTTGATTTTTGACGAAGCCGACCGAATGCTCGATATGGGCTTCAAAGACGATATCGATGCTGTCGTTGCACAAGTGCCAACCAATCGTCAGACGTTGTTGTTCTCCGCCACGCTCGATAACAGCATTACCAGCATGGCTGGTGACATGATGAAAAATCCGGTGCGCATTGATGTGTCCGGTCACAAAACGCGTCACGAAAATATCGAACAGCGTTTGCATTTTGTCGACGATCTTTCACACAAGAATCGTTTGCTCGATCATCTGTTGCGCGATACCGAACTGCAACAAGCGATTGTGTTTACCTCAACCAAACGCGCAGCCGACGATTTGGCGCTCGACCTGATCAATCAAGGTCATGCCGCCGCCGCGTTACACGGCGACATGAAACAGGGCGCCCGCACACGCACCCTCGAAAACCTTAAACGTGGTCGTTTACGCGTCCTGGTTGCCACCGACGTTGCCGCTCGCGGTATCGACGTGCAAGGCATTTCACACGTCATTAACTTTGACCTGCCACGTCAGGCCGAAGACTATGTGCACCGTATTGGTCGTACCGGCCGTGCCGGCCGCAGTGGTGTGGCGATTTCGCTCGCCAATGTGCGCGAAAATTTCCAGGTGAAAATCATTGAGCGCTTCACCACGCAACCGATTCCGGTCATCAGTATTCCCGGACTCGAGCCGAAGCAAAAAGTATTTGACAAGCCGCCTCCTGGTAAACGTTTTGGTCGTAGCGGTCCGCCGCGCGGTGCAGGCGCCGGTTTTGGTGGTGGTTTCGGCGGCAAAAGCAGCACCAGTCGCAGCAATGACCGCAACCCCCGTGCTGACAGCGGCCATTGGTCCAAAGACGGCGCGATGAAATCGAGCTTTAGCAAACCAAGTGGTTCGCATTCGGCAAAACCAGCGTTTGCCAAGTTTGAAGGCAAAGGCGACAATAAATTTGTCGGCAAACCTAGCGCGGGTTTTGTTGGTAAAGCACTGCCAGCCAGCACAGCCAATAAAGACGGTGGCGGTTGGAAAAAAGCCAGTAACTTTGCCGGGAAATAATCACCCCGGACTGCGTGCGTAATTGCCGCAATTTCCCAGTAATAAAAATGCCCGCCATCGTTATATGGCGGGCATTTTTATTTGTATTGGTGGTGGCTTCTGCGCGCCGAATTAACCTGCATATTTCACGGCGACGCATATGAGTGCCAAGGCTGAGCGAGTGACTTTTGATTCGACGGCGAAGCGGTGATTGCCAAATGAGTCGAGATATGCGCGCCAAAGAGAATCAAAAAGCGCCGTCCGGGCGACGGCAATCATGTGGGTAGTGGCCGGTGCAACTTGGAAAGTTGGAGATAGAATCACAACCGGTTGATATGAGAGTTTGGTCGAACCAATTGCGCCACGACCCGTGAAATATCCAGGTTAAGCCGGGTGAAGCGTCTTCAATTCAATTTCGACTGATGCATTGCCATCGGCAATAAATATTTGCTGCTCTTGAATAGTTGCGGTCAGCGTCATGGTTCGGCTCGCCAAAGCAGCCAACGCACGCGAGGCCTCTGTTGGCACATCGAAAACGGTGAGACGTTTTTGTTTGGTCAACTCTTTTTTGTTAGCCTGCCACCATACATCGACCGCTCGGCCGCCGTAAGTGTACAAAATCACCCGCTCGGCTTTGCCACAGGCGCGGCGCAGCAATCGCTCCTCAGGCAACCCAACATCAATCCATTCCTGAACTGCGCCGGTCAAATCACGCCGCCACAATGCCGGCTCGTCCTCGCTGGAGATTCCCTTGCCAAATTCGAGATATTCATGGGCGTTAATTGCAAACGCCAGCACACGAATCATCATGCGCTCATCGGTCTCCGACGGATGCCGGGCAATGGTTAACGTGTAATTGCCGTATACGCCGCGATCAATGTCGGACACGGCCAATTCGGCCTTAAAAATGGTGGCTTTGATTGCCATAACCGCGCTATTTTTTTACTGCGAGGGGAGCTGGCTTGGCGGCTGACTTGGCGGCTGGCTTGGTGGCTGGCTTCGCAGCCGGCTCTGAGGAGGATGCCAAAACGTGAATTTCACTATCCGCGATTTGCACAACCTGCCCGGCACGAATCTTATTGCGCTTGCGCAATTCAACCTGACCATCCACTTTGACGACACCGGTCGTGACCAGGGCACCGCCCGAACCGCCGCTATCGGCGAATCCGGTGTGTTTGAGCAGGTGATTCAATTCGATAAAGTCTTGCGACAGGGTGTATTCGATTTTTTTCATTGGGGTGCTTCACTTTTACCGGTGTGACCATGCCACCTGAATAGGTGAGATATCCTTGAATTTTACGTTCTATCGGCCTTGTTTACCAATGCCTCCTTCACAAGCCGACAATCCACCCGGCAATCCCCAATAACAGGGTGGCAACCAAAATACTTGTCTCGCGCCACCACTTCAGTGAAACTATGGCATCAGTCAACACACACGAATAGCCTGTCATGAAAATAGCGTTTATCGGCCTGGGTAATATGGGTGGCAATATGGTTCGCCGGTTATTGGCAGCCGGCCATACACTGACCGTTTATGCGCGACGACCGGACGCGACCAAGCCGTTTGCCGAATTAGGCGCCGTTGTTGCACGGTCAATTGGAGAAGCGGCGGCCTATGCCGATTTTGTGTTTGTCAACGTCACGGCAACGGTCGATGTCGAAATGGTTTTGCTCGGCGCCAACGGCGTGATTTCAACTGCCACGCCGGGCTCGATTGTCTGCGATTTTTCAACCATTGATGCGGTTGCGACCCAAAATTTTGCGGCGCAATTGGCGACGAAACAAATTCACTTTCTCGATTGCCCGGTCTCAGGTGGCACCCAGGCCGCGGAAACGGGCAACTTGACGATGATGGTCGGTGGTAGTCCCGAAACCCTTACCCAGGCTCGCCCCGTGCTTGAACAACTCAGCAGCAATATTTTTCACATGGGTGCAACGGGTGCGGGACAGGTGACCAAGGCGTGTAACCAGATCGTGCAGGTTATCAATATTCAAGGTATTGCCGAAGCGATGTTATTTGCCCGCGCCAATGGGGTTGATGTCAGCAAGGTGGTCGAGGCGCTGATGTCCGGCTTTGCCGGCTCCAAAATGTTGGGCTTGATGGGCCCGAAAATGGCCGCGCGAAATTTTGACGCCGGTATCGAAGCGCGGCTGCACCATAAAGATTTTGGCTTGGTCGCCTCGATCGCCGCATCGCAGCACCTGCCAATGCCAGCGGTGGCCTTGGTTCACCAACAGTTGTCCAAAGTCATGGCGGCCGGATGGGGTCGGATGGACACCTGCAATTTGTTGCGGGTGCTCGAAAATGAACAGGGCGCGCCGGTGGATACCGATAAAATTAACCGCTGACGTCACACCTGCCGATTTTGTTTTCTATCACTGATGATCTGATTTTTACCTTGGTCATCTGTTCAAACCAACCCCGCCACCAATGAAACCCGATACCAAATTGACCCAACTCGGTCGCACGCCCACCAACGATCCACGTACGGTGAATGTGCCCATTCACCGCGCCTCGACAGTGTTGTTTGATTCGGTGGCGCATCTGAATGAAACCCAGCAGCGCTTCAACAACGACGAGCCGGTGCCAACCTACGGGATCGTCAACATGCCGCAGGTGCTGGCACTGGAAAACGCGGTGGCGGAAATTGAGCATGGTTATCGTGCCATGAGTTTTTCGAGCGGACTTGCTGCGGTCGTCGGTGCACTGCTCGCCTCGGTAAAATCAGGCGACCATGTTTTGATGCCAGACAGTGTTTATGTCCCCAGTCGGCATTTTTGTGACACGTTTTTGCCGCGTATGGCCGTTGAAACGTCGTACTACGATCCAACGATTGGCGGCGACATTCGTTCACTCATGCGCCCCAACACCACGGTTGTTTATGCAGAAAGCCCCGGCTCACATACCTTTGAAATACAGGATCTTCCCGCCATTGCTGATGTTGCACACGCACATGGGGCCAAAGTAATTTTTGATAATGCGTGGGCCACCGGTCTATTTTTTGATGCGTTTAAACACGGCGCGGATTTGGTGGTGCAGCCGGCGACAAAATATTACGCCGGGCATTCCGATGTCATCATTGGCCTGGTGGTTGCGAACGAACAATCATGGCCGCAACTCAAACAAACAACCTGTGATCTCGGCCAGCGCGCGTCACCCGACGACTGTTTTTTGACGCTTCGCGGCATGCGCACCATGGGCGTGAGATTGGCAAAACATCAGGCCAGTGCATTAAAAATCGCAACGTGGCTGCAATCTCGGCCGCAAGTTAGACGGGTGCTTTATCCTGCTTTGCCGGCCGATCCCGGCCACACAATTTGGCAACGTGATTTCTCCGGGGCGGCGGGACTCTTCAGCATTGAGCTCAATCCTTGTTCGGATGATGCGGTCGCCGCCATGATCGATGGCCTGCAATATTTTGCTCTGGGTTATTCGTGGGGCGGGTTTGAAAGTCTGGTGGTACCCGCTTATTTGTACCGTCGTGTGAATCCCTGGCAGGGTGGGCCGCTGATTCGCCTGCAAATCGGCTTGGAGGATGTGGGCGATTTGATTGAAGACTTAAGTAGCGGGCTTGACCGGCTAAAAAATACGTGTGGCTAGCCTGCATTTTTCACGGGGACGTGTTTGTTGGTGGGTGGATGAGCGCGTGATTTTATGTTTGACTGGGCGAGGAATAT
>JANPNU010000602.1:0-2227 GCA_031427615.1 Burkholderiales bacterium | reverse complement strand
ACGCTGTTCGACACCCAGCCCTTCGAGCGCGGCGTAGTCCAGCCACAGGTCGGCGCTGGTGGTGGTGCCAAACTCTTTGACCAATAATCCTTGTTCACGCGCCAGCGCCTTCCAGGCAATTTGCCGCAGGGTGTCGCCCGGACGATAAGCGCGTAACGATTGAAATTCTTCGTCGCCGGCAATCGGCATATTGCCCTCACCATGGCCGCTTGCTGAAATGGGCAAGGCACCGGCACCCGCGTCTGGTTTGGGATAAACCAGACCGGTCAACCCAAAATCAACGTATGACCAAGCGTGAAATAAACCAACCGGGTATTCCGTAAAAATCTCCAGTCGGCCACAGCCAACAGTGCCACGTCGATCCATGGCCATCGGCAGGACCAAATTGGTGCTGGTCGCGTTGTTGCCCTTATGTGGCGCAATGTCACCAAAGGAGGGCACCGCATTTTGCAATTGCGCCCGTTTTAGGCCAACCGAAAATCGTCCCACGCCGGAATTGTGCAACACCAAATGAAACTCGGCGATGTCGCCGCAAAAAACCGGATCAACCTTACCCGGTGCGATCGACAATTGCGCCAAATTGCGAAAGGTGTGCAACATCGAGATACCGCCGATGCCGGCCAATAAAAATGTCAGCATGTAACCCAGCGACAAGCTGTAGTTGATCGACGCGACCAACAGCAAAAACAGCACAAACGCGAAGAATAGTCCAGTCCGGGAAGGGAGGATAAAAATGCGGCGCTGGGTTAATACAACCGGCGGGCTTTCGGGAATGCGCGCACGAAAAATCCAGTCGGAAATTCGTTGACGAAACGTAAATCCCAAACGTGACAACACAAGCTACTTGGCTGGTTTTGCCACCGGCAGAGGATCGGTGGTCGGTGCAACCTTGGGGTGGCCGCAATCTTTCAAACCGATCTGAAATTTACGTAATGCGACCGTTTCTTTGCTGTCATTGCCCGCGGCCTTGGTGATCTTTCCGGCACGCATTTGAAAATCGACCAATACCTCGTTTAACTCAATTTGGCGATCCTGCTTAACCTTCCAACTGGCAGGTTGTTTGCCGGTGGCGCCGGAAAATCGTGCGGCGTCGAGTTCGAGTTCAAGTTTTTCTCGTTCACACAAACGCGCTTCGTAGTCCGTAAACAGTTTGGCCAGCTGCTCCATCGGATTGACAATTGGCCGACTTTGAATCCCGCTATTGGCGCGCGGCTTATCGAGCGTATTTTTGTTGGTTTCACACTGGCGATCGGAGTATTCTATTTTGCCGTCGGCCCCCTGGCACTTAAACGCCGCTTCTGTCACCGGCGTGAATAAACCCGTCGTCGCCATGACTAAAACAAAGTGGAAGGGGCGAAGTGTCGGACGTGAAGAGGGTTTCATGATGTCCTGCCTTTTTGAGTCACGTTGGGTTGTAACGAAGCATACTATTTTTTGGTTTGATGTGAATGCCATGTTGGCGTTTGGTTTTCCTGTTATGGAATGGGCACGTTGACGATTAATTCCTGGGCGACATCCAGTATTTTGCCGCCGCCATTTTTTTGACTCGACGCGACTGCGCGTAAGCGATGGCCAACAACAGAAGGGGCGATGGCCTGCACATCTTCCGGCAAAACCAATTTTCTTCCGGCCAACAATGCCCAAGCTTGAGACGCTCGCAGCAGCGCCAGTCCCGCTCGGGGTGACAATCCCATTTCGTACCGCGCCGAGTCACGGCTGTGATTGACCAAGGCCTGCACATAGTCAATGAGTGCGTCGGAAACGTGAACCGCATTGACCTCACGTTGCAAGGCCTCCAACTCCGTCACGGTCAACAACGGTGTGATGCGTGCGACCATCGCCCGGCGATCTTCGCCCTTCAACAACGCCCGCTCGGCGGCTTCATCCGGATAACCCAGCTTGATGCGCATCAAAAAACGATCCAACTGCGACTCCGGTAATGGAAACGTACCGACCTGATGGGATGGGTTTTGGGTGGCGATCACAAAAAACGGTACCGGCAGTGGCATGGTTTTACCATCGACGGTGACCTGTTGCTCTTCCATCGCTTCCAATAGCGCGGATTGCGCTTTGGGGCTGGCGCGGTTGATTTCGTCGGCGAGGATGACCTGTGAAAATATCGGGCCGGCATGAAACCGGAAGGTAGATGATTCGCGATCAAAAATCGATACACCGACAATGTCGGCCGGTAATAAATCGCTGGTGAATTGGATGCGCTGATATTGCA
>JANPNU010000601.1:0-1564 GCA_031427615.1 Burkholderiales bacterium | reverse complement strand
CCGAGCACGGACACTTTCACCTTTTCGTTTATAACGAGAAGCAACCCGACAACTATTACCATTTGGCCGCACTCGCCCTCGACGCACGGGGTCAGCCGTTACGCTGGTTTACCACCAACCGATGGGTTACCGGAGAACGATGGCAGAACGCGACACGCATCGAGCGCGAGTTGTCGCGCTTTCAAATTCAAACCCGCGGGCGCATGGCGCCGGTCGCAAATTGGCTAACGGGAATGGTGCAACTATTTTCGCCGCAGCTTGCAAATTTGGTGCGCCGGCGCGATGCCGTCATGGCCCGGCACTTTGCCAAACAAGATCTGGAAACCGTTTTCGAAGATCGCTATCTGGACGTAATAACCGAATGCCCGGCATCCCTGCCGAAACGAATTTTGCAACTGGGCCGCTAATGAGCCCGCTAACTTGGAGTATCCATATGAAAACACTATTGAAAAAGATCGCCGCGACCGCAGCGCTTTCATGCAGCATGCTGGCGGCGCAAGCGAGCACCCTTCCTGGACCGCTGGTAGACACCAAGTGGCTTTCGGCCAATTTGGACAAAGTGCAAGTGGTGGAAATTCGCCGAAATGTGAAGTCGTTCACCACCAAGCCGGAAATATCCACGGATACAAAAACCGGGAAAAAAACAATCGAGGAAGTCGGCGGACATATCCCGGGCTCACGACTGCTGGAATCCAAATTTGTCCGGGTTGATCGTAAAATTGGCGACCTGAATCTGAAATTCATGATTCCGGAGCGCGCCGAATTCGAGAAAATTGTTCAGAATGCAGGCATTGATTCCGGCAAACCAATCGTGGTCGTACCCATTGGGCTGGACGTGTCTGATTTAAACGATGCGATGCGCATGTACTGGCAATTCAAAGTCTATGGTGAGACCGACATTGCCTTTCTCGACGGCGGCATGGCCGCATGGCTGCTCGACGGCATGACCCACAACACCGATGCGCCCGCAGCCATGGTAGGCAACTGGAAATCGACCTCTGATCAATCTGCACGCTACTATGCCGACTCTCAGGATGTGGCCAATATTCAGGAAAAAAAGAACGCCACGCTGGTGGATGGACGCGAGCTGCCACAGTTTTATGGCTTGGTGAAACGCGATACGGTGCAGGCATTCGGCCACATTGAAGGCGCCAAGTCACTGTCGCCAGACACCACCTTCCGCATTGCGGGAGGCGCACTCAAAATGCTGTCCAGCAATACTTACAAGGCTGTATTGTCCGCTCAGGGCATCAACCCCTCGGCACCGGCCGTCGTGTATTGCAACACTGGATCTCAATCAGGACTGCCATGGTTCATCATGTCCGAAATTTTGGGCAATAAAAGTGTCAAACAATATGACGGCTCCTTACATCAATGGACAATGGAAAAACGCCCACTGGTGGGTGCGGTGCCATTGCAGTAGTTCAAACGCCGCCGCAAATTGCCCGACCATTCGCACCTGTGAGTACCTGAGTTTTTTTGTGGCGATGAAAGAAAGACGCACAACTGAAAAGTCGTTTAGTTGTGCGTCAGCTGAGTAACACTTTTCACTGCTCCAACCATC
>JANPNU010000600.1:0-2565 GCA_031427615.1 Burkholderiales bacterium | reverse complement strand
GTCCATGATGTGCGGGAAACACGCGATGCCCTGCGATTGGCTGCGGCGCTCGACTGGTGAGCGCCGCCGTTTGACCCACCCAATCTGGCTGGGAAATTGAAGCGTGCTGCTGTATATTGACCATCGTCAACATTTGCCCCGTTTACGGAGACGATCATGCCAGAAAATACGCCTGACAACCCCAACCCCTATGCGGCACCGACCAACGTTGTCGTGACCGCAAGTTCAGCGAACGATAACTTTATTCACGGCGGTCGCACGGCGAGTATTGGGCAGGGCGGTGCCTGGATCAGTCGTGGCTGGGCCATGTTCACCGATGCGCCATTGTTGTGGATCGTGTGCTTAATCATTTTTTTGGTCATTTATATTGTGGTGAATTTGGTGCCGATTATCGGCACCTTTGCGGCCTATGCACTATTTGGTTTATTGGCGGGTGGGTTGATGCTGGGTGCCCACGCACAACACGGCGGGCGGCCCCTGGAAATCAAGGATCTGTTTTCAGGCTTTAAAGAGCCGCATCTGCTGCCCCTGTTGATTGTCGGTCTTCTTTACATGGCGGCGTGGATCATCCTGATAGTGTTTGCCGGACTTTTGTTTGCGATGTTATTGGGCGCATCGGGTGCGATTGGTGCGCTGATCAGTGGTGATAGTGGTGCCGTGGCCGGCATGATTGCCGGTGCGGGTTTGGGCGCCGTATTAATCCTGCTGATCGTGCTGGCGGCAGCCGTGCCGATTTTTATGGCATTTTGGTTTGCGCCCGCCCTGGTCGCCATCAATAAGGTCGCGCCAATGGACGCACTGGCAATGAGTTTTTCTGCCTGCATTAAAAATTTCCTGCCGTTCCTGATTTATGGATTGATATTTTTGGTGATCTTTATCATTGGCATGATTCCACTTGGCTTGGGATTGCTGGTGGTGGTTCCGCTGATGTACACATCAACGTACACCGCCTACCGCGATATTTTTTTGGGTGATGCCGGCAACTGATGCAAATGAATAACAACAAAATATTTTTATGACGCGACATTTTTTTGGAACCGATGGCATTCGTGGACTGGTGGGTGAGGTGCCTATTACGCCGGAGTTTGTATTAAAGCTGGGGTATGCTGCGGGTACCGTACTGGCCGGTAATGTGAGCAGTAGCAAACCGGCGGTGTTGATTGGCAAAGATACCCGCGTCTCCGGTTACATGTTGGAAAGTGCGTTGGAGGCGGGTTTTTCCGCAGCCGGATGTGACGTGTTTATGGTCGGGCCGATGCCAACGGCCGGTGTTGCGTTTCTGACGCGCGCGTTGCGGTTGTCTGCCGGGGTAATGATTTCGGCATCGCACAATCCTTTCGGCGACAACGGCATCAAGTTTTTTTCCGGTGTCGGCAAAAAATTGCCGGACGAGGTGGAGCACGCCATTGAAGCGGCGATGGATGCGCCGCTGGTGTGTAAGCCGTCTGCAGCGCTGGGTAAGGCTCAGCGGGTGATGGATGCGGCCGGACGTTATCTGGAGTTTTGCAAGAATACTTTTCCCGCCGATCTCGATTTGCAGGGATTAAAAATAGTGGTTGATTGTGCAAACGGTGCGGCCTATGACATCGCCCCGAAAATGTTTCGCGAACTGGGAGCCGACGTGGTCGCGATCGGCGATGCCCCGGACGGTTTTAATATCAACCTCAATGTGGGCGCCACGCAGCCGCAGACGATGGCGGCCAAGGTGGTTGAGACCGGCGCGGATCTGGGTGTGGCCTTGGATGGTGACGCGGATCGTTTGATCATGTGTGACGCGACTGGCAGATTGTTTGACGGCGACCAGCTCTTGTATGTGGTGGTTAAGGATCGCCAGTCACGGGGTGAATTAAAAGGCGGCGTGGTCGGCACACTCATGACCAATTTTGCGTTTGAAAAACAAATGGCAAAAATGGACATTGGTTTTATTCGCGCCAAGGTGGGTGATCGATATGTTCACGAAGCGATGGTTGAACATGGCTGGGAATGTGGTGGTGAAAATTCCGGACACCTGTTGTGTTTGGATAAACACTCAACCGGCGACGGCATGATCTCGGCGCTTCAAGTGCTGGCGGCATTGGCGCGCAATCAAACCACGCTTGCTGAATTCACCATGGAGCTGTGTATGGTTCCGCAGGTGTTAATCAATATCCGCACGACGTCGAAGTTTGATTTTGTCAACTCGGCGCCTGTTCAGGCCGCCGTCACGAATGCCGAGAAGGCGTTGGCAGGGACGGGGCGGGTGTTGTTGCGTGCTTCTGGAACCGAGCCACTCATTCGCGTGATGGTTGAGGGCAGTGACCGGCAACAGGTCACCACATTGGCCGAACAGATTGCTGGAGTGGTTCGTGCACACGCTTAAACATAAACACGAATAACAACGGGTTGTTTGCGGCACATTTGTCTCAAACAGCGCGTTAACTATGGTATTTTGTTCGCCAGCTTGATCGTGTTGTTTGCGTCGATTGCAAAATTGGCTTGTGGTCTAGCAGCCTGTCGGACTTAAAGTGAATCGGCTGCAAAATGATCCAATCGGTCCATATTTCCTCGCTTTTCGGTGCAAAGGGG
>JANPNU010000599.1:0-2725 GCA_031427615.1 Burkholderiales bacterium | reverse complement strand
GAACTGTGTTCAGGAACACTTGAGCGGCGCAGGACTCATTAAATCAAGCGCTGCCGGTCTATCGACTGACTTCGGCGGCATACGTGTGATAGCGAATGCGGCATCGACGGTTGGTGCGGGCACGAACCCGCTACCTGCGTCCACGACAAATATAATCGAGGTGTTCACTCTCCCGTGTGCCGTTGCATTGGCAGTCGATACGGCATTAGACGATGGAAATCTTGCAACTGGCAAGATACGCGCATCTGTGGCGTCGTGTACACCCAAGGGGGCGAATGATCCGGTTCCAGCACTCGCCAGAGGGCTTTGACGGGCAAGTTTGTGGGGCTAGTTACGATTGGGTAAGGCGGGACTAAGTCACTCATTATCGGCACATCCGGCGAGCAAACGCATGTCGTGTAACAATAATATTCCCGTTGCGTCAACAGGTGTCTTCCATGATAATTGGGGACAGACCACGATTGTTTTGTAGAAGGCGAATGCAACCACTAGGCGGCGAGGGTTTCTGTGAATAAACGTGGTCTGTCCCCAATTACTTCCATGGTCTGTCCCCAATTACTTATTCGTCGTCCGATTTTTTGCGCATCTGCCAACCAGCGCCAACACAGCCGATGCCCAGCACCAGCATAAACAGCACGCCAAAGATGAACAAGCCCGGCTCGTCGGCGTAGCGAGCCACAAATGGCTGATGCCTGCCCCCGATGTCTATCGCGCCCCGAATAAGCGACTTGAGCGCGTAGAAAACGGCAAACCCACCAATAAGAACCAGCATCAACGCTTGGATTTTCATGCGCGGCCTCTCAACCCTTCAGCGCCCTAAATAACAACGGCAAACTGCTCTCAATCCGATAGTCAATACCCGAGTGCGTGTCGTCAAACTCCTCATACACATGTTTGATCCCAGCCAACTTCATGCGTTTGTATTAACAAAAGGGGGCAGCGTTATTTTTCAAAACAATTCACGCTGACCCCTATCATTTAAGATGCACGCCCACGCCGGTGGCACGGACTTTGTTTTTTACGGTGCGTTGTTTAATCACGGCTCGGTTGATAGTTACAAGTAGAGGACAGATTGGCTATTTTAGCGCCTTGCTGGTACGCCTGATGACAAGTTAACACACCCGCAATCGCAATTGCGGCTGATAATAATAGTGGACCACGATTATTTTCCCCTAATAACAATAGCGGACGTAGCACTTTTGTTTTTGCCAAACACCAGCATCCAAGACATTTTCCATCCATAAATGCTTCTAAACGCCCGTATTTGCTAGGCTTTTATTGAACTATCCAACGTGATTGTCTCGCCAATGTCCTCGGGGAATACAATCACCCTCATTGACCTGCGACCCGCTGTCGTGCCGCGATTACCTCAAAATATACGGGCATACCGCAATCAAGAACTTTTCAAATTGATCGCTTGGGCCACGGTCGACTACATCCTGAAGACGCCGTATTCGGTCTTTTCAATCGGCGCATTCATTGACGCCGAAATCGCCAGGCCGAGCACCATGCGGGTTTGTGCCGGATCAATCACACCGTCGTCCCACAGCCGCGCGGTTGCATAGTAGGGGTTGCCCTGTTTTTCGTACTGATCCCGAATCGGCGCTTTGAATGCCTCTTCTTCTTCGGCCGACCAGGTGCCACCTTTGCCTTCGATGCCGTCGCGTTTGACGGTTGAAAGCACCGACGCAGCTTGTTCGCCACCCATCACGGAGATGCGTGCATTCGGCCACGCCCAAACAAAACGTGGATTAAACGCGCGACCACACATGCCGTAATTACCGGCACCGAATGAGCCACCGATGATCACGGTAAATTTTGGCACCTTGGCGCACGAGACCGCCGTGACCATTTTGGCGCCGTCCTTGGCGATGCCGCCGGTTTCATATTTTTTGCCGACCATAAAACCAGTGATGTTTTGCAAAAAGACCAACGGCACGCCACGTTGGTTACACAGCTCGATAAAGTGTGTGCCCTTGAGTGCCGACTCGGAGAACAGAATGCCGTTGTTGGCAACAATGCCCACCGGATGGCCGTAAATATGCGCGAAGCCACATACCAGTGTGGTGCCGTAGAGCGCCTTGAACTCATGAAAGTCCGCACCATCAACAATACGGGCAATCACCTCGCGAATATCATACGGTTGTTTGGTGTCGGTTGGAATGATGCCGTAGAGATCATCTGCCGGATAAGCAGGATCAACCACTTCGCGCATCGTGACCGGCGCAAACTTTTCGCGATTCAAATGGGCGACGATTTCGCGGGCAATGCCGAGTGCATGCGTATCATTTTCGGCGAGATGGTCGGTGACCCCTGATGTGCGGGAATGCACATCGCCGCCGCCCAATTCTTCGGCGGTGACCACTTCACCGGTTGCGGCCTTGACCAACGGCGGGCCGCCCAAAAAAATCGTGCCCTGATTTTTGACGATGATCGATTCATCACACATCGCCGGCACGTAAGCGCCGCCGGCGGTGCATGAACCCATCACACAGGCGATTTGCGGGATGCCCTTGGCAGAAAGGTTCGCCTGGTTGTAAAAAATGCGGCCAAAGTGTTCCTTATCCGGAAATACTTCATCCTGTAATGGCAAAAACGCACCACCGGAATCAACCAGATAAACACACGGTAAATTGTTTTGCATCGCCACTTCCTGCGCGCGCAAATGTTTTTTGACCGTCATCGGATAATAGGTGCCGCCTTTGACGGTGGCGTCGTTGGCGAC
>JANPNU010000598.1:0-1514 GCA_031427615.1 Burkholderiales bacterium | reverse complement strand
CTTTTTGCGCGATCATCCCGGTGTAATTTTGTTGGGAAGCGGATTTGTCGAAATTAACGAGACAGGCGCATCGGTTGCGAGATACCACTACCCCGGTGATCACGGCTGGCTGGTTCGCCATTTGCGGCGGATGATGCGATTTTTCCCACATTCGTCGGCCATCTTCAAACGCGAAATCGCCCTCAATGCCGGCGCCTACAACCCCTTGTATCGGAAGGCGCAGGACTGGGACTTATGGCTGCGCATGTCGGAGCGAGGGTCGATCGCCTGCCTGCCGGATTGTCTGGTCAAAATCAGAAAGCATGCTGGGCAAATCTCGGCCTCCCCGTCGGGATATCCCCAACTCGCTTACGGCGTGGCCGCCTCCGTTTGCCATTTCCTGCGCATAAATAACTACAAAGGCCTTCCCGGCAATGCTGGAGCTGGTGAGCAGGTATGGCGCAGTTTTTGGCTTGGGTTGACCAGCGCATGGACGATGACGGCATATACGAACGACGCAAGATGTGGGTGGAAATGCGGTCACGGTCTTCTGACAAGCAGCACCCGCTGGCCCGATTTTTTGGCCAGGGCCGTCAACTTTTAAAATCCGGCCACGCCGGCACGCTCGTTAAAGAAAAACTGGTTGGCACGGCGCTGCCGAAACTGCTGGCCAAAGAATGGATGATTGCGCCAACCACATGACTCCCGCCCTTCTCGATTACCTGTGTGAACCCGTCACCGGCCTGCCATTGCGGCTTGTCGATGCGCAATCCGACGAGTCGGGCCGGATTGTGTCCGGCAGGCTGGTGGCCGGCGAAGATCGCAGTTACCCGATCATCCGGGGCATCCCGAGATTTGTGCCATCGGCAGAACTCGCCGATAGCGTGTCCTCATTTGGCGATGAGTGGAATCACTTTAACTTCACCTACTTCAAGCAAAACTGGCTGGATCACACGGTCGCCAACACGTTTGGCTCATTAGCGGTATTCAAGGGGAAAACGGTGGTTGACGCCGGCGGCGGCAGCGGTGCGCAAACGCTGTGGATGCTGCAAGCGGGTGCCAAACATGTGATCCTGCTGGACCTGTCAAATTCGGTAGATGATGTCGTGCGCAAGAATCTTGAATCAAGCGGCTACCGCAATTTTGACGTGATCCAGTGCTCGATCGATGCACCGCCGCTCAAAAAGGAATCCATCGACGGAATCGTTTACTGCCACAACGTGATCCAGCACACGCCGTCGGTCGAAGGCACGGCCAAAGCGCTTTATTCGCTGGTGGCGCCCGGCGGCGAGTTTGTGTTCAACGTTTATCACCGGAACGACGTTGGGTTTTCCCGCTGGGTGCGTTTCCACCTGATATACAAACCGCTGCGGGCAATATTGAGCAGATGTCCGTTTTGGCTGATTCTGAAATATGCGCAATTGATGGCCATGTGCCGCGAAATTCCGCTTGCCGGCATTCTGTTTGAGAAGGCCGGCCTTTTGATTCAGGGCGATGTGCCCAAAGTGGAAGGCGAATCGCCCGCCGAGCACGTG
>JANPNU010000597.1:0-3167 GCA_031427615.1 Burkholderiales bacterium | reverse complement strand
CACCTGCCGGGTGAAATCGCCTTGTGCGGACTTTCTGCAAACGTCGCCGGATGGTCACTCGCCATCATTGGACTGGCGAATGTCATTGGTAGTTTGGCCGCTGGCTGGGGTGTGGGCCGTTATCGCAGCAAATACATTTTGTTTTGGATGTATGCGTCGCGGGCATTATTAATTGGCATTTATTTGCTGGCACCCAAAACAGAGATGACGTTTTACTTGTTTGCTGCCGGATTGGGATTAACCTGGCTGGCAACCGTGCCGCCGACTGCGGGCGTGGTCAGTAAATTGTTTGGCACCCGGTATCTGTCAACACTGTTCGGGCTGACATTGTTATCGCATCAAATCGGTGGGTTTTTCGGCGCGTGGCTGGGCGGACTTGCCATCACTGAACTCGGCAACTACAACGTCATGTGGGTTGCCGACATCGGCCTGGCTTTGATGGCGGCGGTGACGAATCTGCCAATCAGGGAGCCGCTGCTGGAGCCAGCTCCGAAACCAGTACGCACCTAGCCTGCATATTTGGGTCAGCCCCGCTTTGCTTAGCGCCTTGCCTGTGAAATTTCAGCGCACTTTGCATGTCCAATTTGGTTTTCATTGAACAGCGGGCCTTTGCGCTCGATAGCAGGCCGCTGAACATGCGCTTTTCCGTTCTCTTGCCGTGCTCATTTGCCCACTACGGCGGGAAATGCAGTGGTCAGTCGAACGAAAAATCACACGCCCATCGACTCGGAAAGTCCTGCATGGCTTTCCGGTTCAGCGGGCGCGGTACGTGCGCCACGGGTTCAGCGGGCGCGGCGCACGCGCCGCGAATTACCCGCTTCAGCTCATCGAACGCAACCCCGTGAAATATGCAGGATAGGCAAAACGTGGCGCGCGAATGGTGGGCGGTACTGGGATCGAACCAGTGGCTTCCACCGTGTGAAGGTGGCACTCTACCGCTGAGTTAACCGCCCAACTTCGGTGAGGGGCGAATTTAAGCATATTCGCGCGATAATGGCAATTTACAGCCCTGTTAGTGAGCTTACGTGCCTTCCGACGTCAAACCAAAATCTGCCAAACCAACCATCACGTTGGACCGAAAAGCCGCTACCGGAACAAACGCGCCAAACAAACCGTTTGTTGATCGCAAATTTTCCACCCGTGCCAAGGATGCGGCCCGCCGTGACGGGCGTACCTTGTTTGAGCCCGTTGCCGAATCACCCGCTAATGCGGACGGTGAGGATGATGCTGGGGTGCGCCGCCGGCGTTCGACAGAACCCGGCGCAGGCAACCGAACCGGGCGTTCGACAGAACCCGGCGCAGGCAACCGAAGCGGGCGTTCGACCGATACAAATGCTGCTTCAAGGCGGCCGGCAGAAGTGCGAGGCAAATTGCAAGGCCAATCGGATGGCAGGCGTTCCACCGAACCGCGGCGTGGCGGCAAGATGCGTGACCAACGCATTCGTGATGACAGCAAGCCTGCGGTTCCAGCGTCGCCACCGCGTGAACCAGACGGGATGGTGCGCGTCTCCAAGCTGCTTTCTGAACAAGGCCTGTGTTCACGCCGAGAGGCCGATAGTTATATTGCGCGCGGCTGGGTATTGGCCGATGATGTGCGCGTGACTGAATTGGGCACACGTGTCTTGCCAACCGCCAAACTGACACTCGACCGTGAGGCCGAGGCGATGCAGGAAATGCGCATGACCATTTTGATTAATAAACCGGTTGGTTATGTCTCCGGTCAGGCTGAAGACGGTTATCAACCGGCCAGTGTGCTGGCGGTGGCGGAAAATCAGCTTGAAACGGACGAGGTGCGTTTTCATCCGGAACATCGGCGTGGTCTTGCGCCGGCGGGCCGCCTCGATATTGATTCGACCGGGCTGTTGGTGCTGACACAAGACGGCCGTATCGCCAAACAACTGATTGGTGAAAACAGCGAGGTCGATAAAGAGTATTTGGTGCGGGTGGAAGGAAAAATATCTGCTGCCGACCTAAAACGACTCAATCATGGTCTGTCACTGGATGGCGAAGTACTCAAGCCGGCAATAGTGAAATGGCAGAATGAAGACCAACTGAATTTCATTTTGCGCGAAGGCAAGAAACGCCAAATTCGCCGCATGTGTGAAGCGGTCGGCTTGACTGTGACTGGGTTAAAGCGAATTCGCATTGGTAAGATTAAATTGGGTGATTTGCCGGTTGGCAAATGGCGGTTTCTGGCTGCGGACGAGTCGTTTTAATCGACTATTTGTTTAATACACTGCTTATAATTCGCCCAGTTGCCCCCAATCGTATTAAAACATTCATGTTGACGCTGTTCCTGCCGAAAGAAGCCCAATGAAATTTCGCTTTCCCATTGTTATCATCGACGAAGACTTTCGCTCCGAGAATAGTTCGGGTCTGGGTATTCGCGCCTTGGCCGCCGCAATGGAAACTGAAGGCATGGAAGTGCTGGGGGTGACCAGTTATGGCGATTTGTCACAATTTGCCCAGCAGCAAAGTCGGGCCTCTGCTTTTATTTTGTCAATCGATGACGAAGAGTTCAGCCATGGGCCGGAACTGGCGCCGGCAGTTTTGAATTTGCGGGCGTTTATCACTGAAATACGATTCAAAAACGCCGACATTCCAATTTACCTTTACGGCGAAACCAAGACTTCACAGCACCTTCCCAACGATATTCTTCGGGAATTGCATGGCTTTATTCATATGTTTGAAGACACGCCGGAGTTTGTGGCGCGCCATATTATTCGTGAGGCGAAAGCCTATCTTGATGGATTGGCACCGCCGTTTTTTCGTGCACTGGTGCATTACGCGCAGGACGGCTCCTACTCTTGGCATTGCCCGGGTCACTCCGGCGGGGTAGCATTTCTGAAGTCACCCATCGGCCAGATGTTTCACCAGTTTTTTGGTGAAAACATGTTGCGTGCCGACGTATGTAATGCGGTTGAGGAGCTGGGGCAATTGCTCGATCACACCGGTCCGGTGGCTGCGTCGGAGCGAAACGCCGCCCGCATTTTTAGTGCGGACCACTGCTTTTTTGTCACCAACGGCACCTCTACCTCCAACAAGATGGTCTGGCACGCCAATGTGGCGCCGGGTGACACCGTGGTGGTGGATCGAAACTGCCACGTTTCCATCCTGCACGCCATCATCATGACCCGTGCCAATCCTGTTTTTCTCATGCCGACGCG
>JANPNU010000596.1:0-9087 GCA_031427615.1 Burkholderiales bacterium | reverse complement strand
GCATGCACATCGGCCCGATTCGTCGGCGCCGCTCAATGTGCTCATTCAGGTAAATATTTCGGGTGAAACTGCAAAGAGTGGCACCCGCCCGAATGCAATATCCACCCTCGCAAACCATATACTTAAATTGCCTAGACTCAGGTTGCGCGGATTGATGGCCATTGTTGAAAATGTGAGCGAGGAGTCCATATTGCGGCACCAGTATGGGCAGATGAGACAACTATTCGACGAAACACAAAAAAACCACCCACAATTCGATACACTCTCAATGGGCATGTCTCAGGATTACACTATCGCCATCGACGAAGGTGCCACCATGGTGAGGGTGGGGAGTGCGATTTTTGGCGCACGGGCGACCGTACACGGCTAACATTGTGATTTCCCCCCCCCACACCGTAACAATTATTTTTGAATAGCGACATGCCATTAATCAATTCAGCGCGGTTGAATATTCTGTTTGTCGGCGGCGGCAAAATGATGCAGGCCATGGCCAGCGGGTTGATTGCACGTGGCCACTCGGCCAATACTCTGTTTGTGTTTGAGCCTAGTGTCGTCACCCGCGACATGTTGTCAAAAACGGGTATGCAGGTGCTCAAGACCATACCGGACATGGTCGCTGTACTCGCCAACATCAACGTGATTGTCCTTGCCGTTAAACCGCAAATCATGCAACAGGCACTGGCTCCGCTCGCCAACAAATTGAACAATCAGTTGGTGATCAGCATTGCGGCCGGCATTCGCAGAAAAGAATTGGCCAAGTGGCTGGGTTATTCACAAATTGTTCGCGCCATGCCCAATACGCCGGCGTTGATTCAAGCAGGCATAACCGGTTTGTACGCCGCCGCCACGGTTGATGACGGCGAGCGGGCCACAGCGGAGGCCTTGCTGAGCGCGATCGGCAAAACCGCATGGTTTGAAAACGAGGCCATGCTCGACGCCGTGACGGCTGTTTCGGGCAGTGGGCCGGCTTATGTGTTTTATGCGATTGAAGCCTTGGAGCAAGCGGCAATAAAGTTGGGATTTAATGCCGCCGATGCCCGTCTGTTTGCTGTTGAAACTTTTCGTGGTGCGGCATTGTTGGCGGCGCAATCAAACGATTCGCCGACTCAATTACGCAATAACGTCACCTCAAAAAACGGCACAACCGAGGCGGCGATCGCGGCGTTTGACCATGCCGGCATTCTGCCAAAATTCATTGCTGGCGTTGAGGCGGCGGCCAAACGGGCCACCGAGCTCGGCGACGAATTTGCTGAGAACGATAAGCTGCTATCGTAAACCTGCAATTTTTTGGAAATGACCATGGCCACAAATGCACTTCGATTCATTCTTGAAACCCTCGGACAATTGTGGCTGCTGGCGGTGTTATTGCGTTTTTTTGCGCAAGCCGTCCGGGTACCGTTTCGTGCCCGTGCCGGCAATCCGCTGGCCGACTTCATCATGGCACTAACAGATTGGGCGGTATTGCCCGCACGCCGGCTGGTGCCGAGCATCCGAAATTTTGATCTGGCGACGTTTTTTGTCGCCTGGGTGGCATCGACCTTGCTCGCGCTGCTGGTTTTTGCCCTGCTGGGACTGGCCAATCTTGCCCACCCGTCGTTTTGGATGGCATTGATCAGTTATGCCGCAGTCGAACTGATCAAGCTGTCTATTTACTTGTTTATTGCTCTCATGATCATTCAGGCGGTTTTTTCCTGGGTGAGTCCATACCATCCGTTGCAGCCATTTTTTGCCGCCCTGACCAGACCGCTGGTACAGCCACTACAACGTTTTATTCCACTGATTGGTGGTGTTGATCTGTCGCCACTGCTTGCCATCCTCTTTCTGCAGGTCATCCTGATCGGCCCCGTCGCGTTTTTGAGCGGCGAGGCAAAAGCAGCCCTCAGTCTGGCGTCCCGAGTCTTTGTACCCGGCCAATAGGCATGTGTGAATAGCATCAGGTGACGAACAAAGGTAAGATGTCGGTCTAAATACGGACGACTTTTCAAAAATCGGCGATGCTCGGTAAAAGCAGCCCGCAACCATCACTAGCCAACAAAAATGACCCACCAAATCCATGGCTGAATCAAACGGCAATCAATTCGAGGAAGAGGCGAGTCGATACAACGCATGGCGAACCGACGTTGCCCGTGCGGTGCACGAATACCACGATTGGCTCGAACGCACCAACCAGCTAGATGTGCAGCAATCCATCCGCTTTTACGATTTGCTTGAAACGCTCAATAACGGTCGTCTGTTGCTGGCGTTTTTGGCAGAATTTTCACGTGGCAAATCGGAACTGATTAACGCGCTGTTTTTTTCCAGCTTCAAGGAGCGCCTGTTGCCGTCTGACGTCGGCCGCACGACCATGTGCCCGACCGAATTGTTCCACGATCCAAATGAAGAACCTTATTTAAAGCTGTTATCGGTCGAAACACGTTATCGCGACGAGTCTATTTCGCAATTGAAGAGCATGCCGGTCGAATGGTCAAAGATTCGCCTGAACATCGACGATCCTGTGCAAATGAAAAAATCGCTGTCGGCGCTGGCCGATACCAAGCGCGTGTATGCACTGGATGCCCGCATGATGGGCCTAATCCCCATGTTTGACGATGGAACCGGGCCCAACGAGGACGATATTGTCGAAATACCGGCGTGGCGCTATGCAATTATTAATTATCCTCACCCGCTGCTGACCAATGGCTTATCGGTACTCGATACGCCGGGATTGAACGCGCTTGGTTTGGAGCCGGAACTGACCTTGTCGACCGTACCCAGCGCCCATGCTGTGTTGTTTTTGCTTGGCATTGATACTGGTGTGACCAAAAGTGATCTCGAAATTTGGGATCGATATGTGCGCACCAGTCTGCCTGCCAAAATTGCCGTCCTCAACAAAATTGACTTGATGTGGGATGAACTCAAGTCTGAGCCGGAAATTGAGGCCGGTGTTGAGCGCATGATGGAAACCACGTCTTTGCAGTTGGGATTGCCCCGCGATAAAATTTTTGCCCTGTCTGCAAAAGAGGCCCTGGTCGGTCGTATCAAAGGAGACGCGAAACAAATTGAGCGCTCCGGCATTGCACGGCTGGAAAATTTTTTGGCCACGGAAATCATCCCAATCAAGCGACAGCTACTGGCGAAGGCCGTCACCAGCGAGATTGGCGGCATGATGGTGAACAGCCACAAGAGTGTGGTTGGAAAATACGAAAATCTGCAATTACAATTGAAAGAGCTGTCGGCATTACAAGGCAGAAGCCGCGACTTGGTGCACAAGCTCTGGCAAAAAGTCAGCAACGAAAAAGAAGCCTACAACGCCGCGCTTTCCGAATACAAGGCACAACGAACCAATTTTAATTTGAAGAAAAACCGGGTGTTGGACTCATTCAATCCGTCGCGTTTGGACATGTTGTGTGCAAAAAGCCGGCAGGCAATGGATGACTCCTGGACCACACCCGGTCTGACGCGGGGCATGCGCGAATTGATCCGCTTGATTAAAGATGATTTTGAAAGCGTACGACTGTCGGGGGAGGACATTTTGCGTCTGATGGAAGGTGTGTACAGCACCTTTCAGCAGCGATTCGGTTTTGCTGAAATGCAATTTCCCGCCCTTGATTTTGGAGAACCACATGCAAAATTGGCCTTGCTGATTCACGAAACCGAGAATTTTTGCAAAGATCCAGTCAACATTTTGATGACTGAAAAACGCTATATGGTTCGCAAGTTTTGGCGGCAGTTGGTTGAACAATCAAAGGTCATATTTAATGAGGCAAGGCGCAATACCGAGCGCTGGATTATGGAAGTGCCACTACCGTTGGAAACGCAAATTCGCGACCACAAGGTACAACTTGAGATGCGTCTTACATCCCTGCAAAAAATTAATGAACGCGGTGCGACCATCAATGATGAAGTGACCAAGGTTAATGCCCAGTTGCTCGAGGTACAAAAACAAATCACCCTGATTTCCGGCTTGATTCTCAAAGTGCGCGAAGGCGGTAGCGGCCCGGCACCACAGGTGGATGTGAATGCCACCACCCATACCAGCGCCCCACAATCTGAGTTTATGAAAACCATGCGGCTGGCGGCCACCCCAAATGATGCGGGTGAAGATGCACAAAATGGTTATGAAAAGACCATCCGGGCCAGCGCCACGGACACGTCGGCCCCCAGTCCGAAAGATAATTCGGACTACGCCAGCAAAACCATGAAAATTGACCTTAACAATTTGCGCTGACGAATTTTGTGGGACACCGGCAACCGACTAAACCAGAATCACATCAAATTGTTCCTGGGTATAGGCGGTTTCAACTGACAGCATGATTGGCTTACCGATAAAGTCTTCGAGCATCGCCATCGACTGCGACTCTTCATCAAGAAACCGATCGATCACCGATTGTGCAGCGAGGATGCGATATTCCTTGGCGTCAAAACTTTTTGCCGACCGCGTGACTTCGCGCAATATTTCATAACAAACCGTTTGGGCGCTCTTGATTTCACCACGCGCACTGCAGGTTGGGCAGGGCTCACACAACACATGCGCCAAACTTTCGCGGGTGCGTTTGCGGGTCATTTCCACCAACCCCAGCTGCGAAAACCCACTGATTGACCAGCGGGTGCGGTCACGTTGCATCGACTTGTTAAATTCGGCCAACACCGCTTGTTTGTGGCCTTCATTGTCCATATCAATGAAGTCCACAATAATAATGCCACCCAGATTACGCAACCGTAATTGACGGGCAATGGTCTGTGCGGCTTCCAGATTTGTTTTAAAAACCGTGTCGTCAAAACTGCGGCCGGATACAAACGCACCGGTATTCACGTCAACCGTGGTCAACGCCTCGGTCTGATCAACGATCACATAACCGCCGGATTTTAAATCAATGCGGCGATGTAACGCCTTTTCAATTTCATCCTCCGCACCAAACAAATCAAACAGCGGCAGCTCGCCGGCGTAATGTTCCAGCACGGCAATGGAACGGCGGGTGTATTGCTCGGCAAAGGCGCGCAATTTTGCGTGGGTTTCGCGGGAGTCAATAATAATGCGCTCTGTGTCGGCGGTCACAAGATCACGCAGCACCCGATGGCTCAAATCCAGATCCTGATACAAAAGCGCCTGTGGTGGTGCCGTCAGTGAGGTGTTGATGATGCCACGCCATAACTTAACCAGATAATCGATGTCGGCCGTCAACTCTTCATCGGTTGCGGTTTCGGCGACCGTACGCACGATGAATCCGCCGGCCTCACCTTCCGGCATCAGCGCATGCACTTTCTCGCGCAATTGTTCTCGTTCGGCCTCATCTTCAATACGCTGAGAAATGCCTATGTGGTGATCACCTGGCAAATAGACCAGCAGGCGGCCGGCAATGGAAATTTGCGTAGATAAACGCGCACCTTTGGAGCCAATCGGATCCTTGATGACCTGAACAACCAGCGTTTGCCCTTCTTGCAACAGCTTTTCGATGGGTTTTTGCTCGGGCGCTTTTCCACCATTGTTGTTGATGTGCCCTTCGGCGCTTTTTTGACCCGCCCAAATATCGGCCACGTGCAAAAAAGCGGCGCGCGTCAGGCCGATTTCGATAAAGGCAGATTGCATACCCGGCAACACCCGCCCGACGCGGCCCAGATAAATGTTGCCAACCAGCCCACGATTGGACGCACGTTCGACGTGCAACTCCTGCACCGTCCCTTGCTCCATGATGGCCACACGGGTTTCCTGCGGTGTGACGTTGATCAAAATTTGTTCGTTCATAACGACCACTAAAACTGTCGATGGAACAACTCAGCGCGGCGATATTTTTATTGACGAAGATGGTTTGCCCGTGACAGCCATCATTTCAGCATCAGGCGGCAAAAAATCAATCTCCAATTAAATCAATAATTCATCTACGTGTTGCGAATGCCATCCAAAGTTTCGACCCTTCTTCACTAATTTCAAATCTGTATACCGGCCTGTCGCAACAGACCCGCGGTCTCAAATAGCGGCAGTCCCACCACTCCGGAATAACTGCCGGACAATTTGGCAATAAATTTTGCGGCGCGGCCTTGCACGCCGTAGGCACCCGCTTTGTCCATCGGCTCACCCGAGTCAACATAACAACGAATTTCATCGTCAGTCAGTTTTGCAAAGGTCACAAAGCTGGTGGTCAACGCCCGCAACTGATCCGACTCGGTGGTCACCATGACCGCCGTTAATACCTGATGGGTATGACCCGACAATTGCCGCAACATCGTGGTGGCTTCGTCACGATTGGCCGGTTTGCCAAGTATCGCGTCTTCGATTGAAACCGTGGTATCTGCGGTCAGAATCGGCCGCGGGTGGAGTTTGCGTTCGCGCATCACCCGCAAGGCTGCCTCGGTTTTTAATTTCACAATCCGCTCAACATAAGCATGCGGGGTTTCGTTTGGCCGTGGCGCTTCGTCGACGTCAATACGCGGTGATAATTCGCGAATCAACAATAACTCGTATTGGACGCCGATTTGTTTTAATAAATCGCGACGACGCGGACTTTTGGAGGCAAGATAAACAATATTGGAAGTCTGCTGCATAATTTGGTCGTTTTCCTCGGCAACGGCTATGGTCGGTAGGTCCGATGTTATTCGCGATGGTAAGGGTGATTATGCAGCATTGACCAGGCGCGGTAGAGTTGTTCAGCGAGCATAACCCGAACCAGCCCGTGTGGCAAAACACACCCCGAAAGCGATATGGTGTGCGCGGCGGTTGATTTAACGGCCGGCGCCAATCCATCCGCACTACCAATGACAAAACAGGGGCTGCGACCTTCGTCCAACCAACCCCGAAACCACCGCGCCAACAGCGGTGTGTTTAACGGCTTGCCGCGTTCATCACAAACAATGCGTAATGCGCCTTGCGGGATGGCGGTCTCGATTCGGTGTGCCTCTAACGCCAATACCCGATCGGTGGTGCGGTTGGTTCGATCTTCTGGCTTAAGGTCAATCCAGTCCAGCCGCGCTTCGGCTGGCATTCGTTTTTGGTACTCGTCCACCCCGGCGGTCACCCAAGCTGGCATTTTGTGCCCGAGGGCAACAATATGGATTTTCATTTCCGACAAATCAAGGCAATGATATTTCCAATAAAAAGCCAATACCAGAGCCGCCTTCCGGGCAAAATAGGCCGAAATATGGCGTCAATAAACGACTTTCTAAATTGGTGGCTTCTAAAAACCCCGTCATCCTGGCAGAGGCCGGGATCCAGAGGTAGACAAGTTATAGAAAATACAAAAGGACTGGATTCCGGCCTGCGCCGGAATGACGATATTTGTGGGTTTTCAGAAGTGGCCAATTGCATTTCCAACCATTATTTTTTGGTGACCGGCTTTAAGGTGGCATGATTCTTCCCAACGACCATTTTAGCAACCAACTTATATGCGACAACCTTTTTGGCAACCACCTTTTTTGCAACAACCTTTTTGGCGACAACTTTCTTCGGCAGGACTTTTTTGGCCGTCACTTTTTTGGCGACGACTTTTTTAGTCGCCACTTTCTTCGCCACCACTTTCTTCGTCACTTTCTTCGCCACAGTTTTCTTTGCCACCGTTGCCTTTACGACGACCTTCTTGACGATAGCCTGCTTGGCTGCCACCTTTTTGACGACCTTCGCCACTTTTGCAACCTTGGCCACCTTGGCCACTTTTAAACCCTTCGCTACCTTGGCAATTTTTTTAGCAACGGTCTTTGCTGCAGTTGGTTTTTTTGCGGCAACTTTTTTCGCCACGGCTTTTTTCGCAACTGGTTTTTTGACCGCGCCAGACTTGGCGGTCGGCTTCACTGCCGCTGGTTTTTTAATTGGTTTGGCCAACGGGAATACCAGTTTGCCGTCCTGATACAACTCTTCGAGTTTGTAATATTCGCGAATGGCCGGCTGCATGATGTGCACCACCACGTCACCACAATCGACCAAAACCCATTCGCCAGTGCCACCACCTTCGGTGCCGTAAATACCAAAGCCAGCCTCACTGACCTTGTCCATTACGTTGGCCGCCAAGGCCTTGGTCTGGCGCGATGAATCGCCGCTGGCAATGGCGAGAAAATCGGATACAGAGGTAATTTTTGAGACATCAAGTACACGAATGTCGCGGGCTTTGATGTCTTCGAGTGCGTCGATGATCACGTCGAGCAAGGTTTGGGGTTTGGATGTTTTGGCCAGAATGTTCTCCTTTGAAGTCGGTTGGGACGCGTTAACGGGCGTCGTAGAGTTGATGTTGCTGAATATAGTCGCAAATGCCGTCTGGCACCAAACCGACGATCGACTCGCCCCGCGCCCAGTTCGCGCGAATCGCAGTCGATGACACTGGCGGCGGTGAACAATCCAGCGCCTGATAACAAAATTTACCTGTTGGTGGCACCAGTATTTCGTTGGCGCGGCGCACCACCACAAACGTCGCCAATGTTGCCAATTTCGATGCCTCGTGCCAGCAATCGAGCCCGGTAAAACTATCCGAACCGATCAACCAATAAAGCTTGGCGGATGGATGCTCGCGGCTGATTTCGCGCAGGGTATCAACCGTGTAGGTGGGCCCGGAGCGGGTGAGTTCACGTTCATCAACATCCACATGGGGCATCGCCAGTTTTAACATCGCCACCCGGTCTGCAGCGGCGGCGAAAGGCAATCGCCCTTTTTGCCAGGGATTACCAACCGGCAATATTTTTACGCTGGCCGGGAGAAGATTGGCAACCGCACATTCGAGCATGGCCACATGCCCATTGTGAACCGGATCAAAGGTCCCGCCAAATAGCAGCATCCCACTCACAATAATTTGGCGGATGGGTATCCGCTGATCATCAACATCCCGGCCAACATTTATGTGCGTACTTTGCCATGACCATAAACAATCCATTTTTGTGACGTCAAGCCATCCAGCCCAACCGGGCCGCGGGCGTGTAATTTGTCGGTCGACACGCCAATCTCGGCCCCCAGACCATATTCAAATCCATCCGCAAAACGGGTAGAGGCATTCACCATCACCGATGCCGAATCAACCTCCCGCAAAAAGCGCGTTGCAAGTGTTTTGTTTTCGGTAATGATGGCATCGGTGTGCGCCGAGCCGTAGTCGGCAATATGGGTCATGGCCGCTTCGAGGCCATCCAGCACCCGAA